>NZ_JBQCJW010000010.1:0-117063 GCF_051967575.1 Solibacillus silvestris | reverse complement strand
ATCGACAGACATTATTTTAAGAGAAAAGTGTTCAAATTTAATGGGCAGAAAGTGTCCAAAACTACTTGACGGTTACACTATATCGAAAATAATCCATTTAATCATGTTGAAACAAAGATAAAACAAACGTATGTTGATCCAATTGATGAGGATGAAGAAAATTTTTATTCTCGTGAAGAATTGGTCACTTTTTTAAACCATGCTGAAATTCATTTGGATTATAAAGCATATACTTTTCTTCGATTAATCGCTTATACTGGGATGCGTAAAAGTGAAGCATTAGCACTTACTTGGAATGACTTGAATTTAGTAGATAATGAGTTGACGATAAACAAAGCTATTGGACGAGGAAAAAATACTCAACTCTATTTAAAATCTACCAAAACAGGTAAAGCCAGAACAATTAAAATAGACGAAACTACTGTATCCATTTTAAAGGAATGGAATAAACTCCAGAAACAAAAGTATTTTAAACTTGGAATCAATACTCTTCAAAAAAGCCAATTAATCTTTAGTAATAAGGACAATACATTTATCCAACCTGGACAAGTTCAAAAGTGGATGTATAGCGTGCAAAATAAATTTGCACTCAAGAAGGTATCCCCTCACGGACTACGTCACACTCATTGCTCTCTTTTATTTGAAGCCGGTGCGAGTATTAAAGAAGTACAAGATCGTTTAGGACATTCAGATGTTAAAACAACATTAGACATCTATACTCACGTTACTAAGAAAGCAAAAGAAGGTGCTATTCAAAAGTTCGTACACTATTTAGAGAGTTAATCCATTGACTCTCTTTTGACTATTTTGACTATAAATTGACTATTTTTAAATGACTTCAGATGAAATTGAATGAAAAATAAAAAGTGCCAAAACCCCTGTATATCAAGGATTTTGACACTCATTGAAATCATTTGATTTCATTTTATGGAGACGGCGGGAGTCGAACCCGCGTCCAGAAACTCCAATACTTCAGCTTCTACGCGTGTAGTTTGCCTATTTACAATTCACGTAACATTATGCCGACATTACTCCCCCAAGGGTTTAAAGTCCGCCCCACACTTGTATCTATAACGATTTTCTCCACTAGGGAGTATTACATATTTACGAACTTGGTTCAAAGACCTTATTATGGCTATTTTACTCTGCTTCACTCGAAGCTGCAACTTCATCTTGTGCCATTTCTTTCTCTCTCATTTCCAAATCAACAAATTTTAGATACTTCATTCCATCTTTAGTCGTTTGCATTCTTAATACAGGAGTTCCCGCTTGTTTTAGCTTTTCAACTAATCCATATTGCATTAAATGCGGAGCTACCCTAAAAAATAAAATTCGTTCAAATTTTGTCATATCTCTTTTATTTTGTATTCCTACAGCAAAATTCTCTCTCAAACTAACAAAGATTTTATGAACATTTGTTTTCCAATCCTTACTTAAATTCACACCTTCCGTATCCTCAGGTATTTCAAACTTAACACCTTCCAAAATTGACTTTATTTCATCAAACGATAAACCGTCTATCTCTCTTTCTTTACGTTTCTTCTCTTGTAGCTTACCATTTTCTTGTATTAACTTATTATATTGCTCTAATAAATTCGCATACTTACCCTCTAATACATCTATTTGTTCAAGCTTTTCGATACTTCGGACATCTCTTCCAGATACCCAACCAAATAGTTCTGGATTGCTTTCGTACTCTTTCAATGATTCTAATACCGTAATCTTAATATCTTTCAAATCATTATAAAATTTGCATATTTTCGAAAGCACATCACCTTTAAATCCCTCGTACAATGTAGGATTGTTTCTTTCAATTACCGAAGTACCTTGCTTTCTCACTTTCTCCTCTAATGCAGATTCATCTATAACTACTGCAAACCTCGGTTTTCCAACCTCACCTGCATAATTGTATTCCCAATGTGTATAGCTTAATCCCGTTTCTTCATCTATAGAGCCATATCTGCCACCTAAGATAAGCATATAAACGTCGGACTCATCAATCCACCTTTTAATAATTTCCTTTTGTGACTTATCGTCTGATTTAAATAGTTCCATTCCCGCAGGTATATGCCCTGCATTAAGTACCGATTCTACTGCTGCTTGTCGCTCCTCTTTCAAATCTTCATAAGTTGAAGAAATAAACACTTGTAGTTTCTTTTTCATAAGATACCTTCCCTATACTAGTAGTTATTACTATATTACCACAAAGAACCATTTAATTTACATATTGTGTAATAGGGAACGATAGGGAACAAACGGGAACGAAAAGGGAATAACACTAAAGCAAGCTGTATAACTTATGCTTATAACGACAATCAGAGTAGGTTCTAACTACTCTATTGTTTGTTTCATTAGACCCCACCCCGTGCCGAATGATTGACTTTAAGCGATAGATGATAGGGTAAGGCTCCTAATACGCGTATGAAATTTTTGCAAATATTTCAGATACCTCCGCTAAAACTAGCTTTTTACTTAGCCGTGCTTTCTCCCCATGTCTAATAGCAAAATATTTTATTTTATATCTTGCTATATTTCCTTATCTCGTTATATAACCACTTATATTTTCTTATATTCTCTTATAGATACAGAAGAAGGAGGAATAGGCATGAAACAGTTCTTATCAGTAAACGAGGTCGCTGAATTACTGTCAGTGAACCCAATGACTATTTATAAGTGGTGTAAAAGCGGTAAATTACCACATTACACAATTGGCGGTTCAGTAATACGTTTTGACACTGAACAACTTGCTAAATACATTGAAGGAGGAAACAAAAAATGAATATGAGTTATACAGTAGAACAGGTAAGCAGAGTTTTAAACAGGCTAAACATGGGCTTTACAACGGATTCGGCTAAACGGTTAGTAGACAGAAAGTTAAAGAAAGTTGAGCGTCCTAGCCACCACTATAACACTAGCTTTAATTACTTAGTAGACGTACAAAGCCTGGAAGAATATTTAATTAATGAATGTAGGCTAGATGCTAATTTAGTTCATTCAGCAGTATATGGGGGGAATCAGTAATGATTAGAGTAGAGCTAGCAGAAAGGATTATGGAGAAGTTAGGATACAGCAGTTCTATAATTCATCGAGCCATTAACGCCAAAGAGTTAGAAACTGTTTCAGACGATAGAATACTCAGTGATTATGAATATGCTATTACTAGAGACTCATTCCATGATTATCTTTATAAGCTTGGTTTAAGCGAGCGTGAAGTTAATTGCATTATGGATTATATCTAGTTAACAAAGTAGCTCTTTTCGTTACTATAACTGTGAGAAAAAAGTACCTGAACCTAATAACGGTGTTGAAAACACTAAATACGGCTACGGTATTACAGAGAAGGAAATTAACGAGGTACTACCAGTTTAGGAGTTACTCCCCACTCCCTTACTGTTTACATATTGCCGCTCCTCTTTTGCATTCTAGGAGCTGTCTACATAAACTAACAATATATCTGCTTTATCCGTGGTATTTACTAGGAGAACACGTTAAAAACTAGCCCGCCTTACTAAGCGGTGATTCACCGTTGTGGGTGTTATTCCTTTCCCAGAACACACCGTCGTAGTAGCCTTTTGGCTAGGTGGCATAACAGAGTTATTTAGAATATACGTGGTAAAGCTACACCTGGGCACGTTGAATGTTATGAAGATACCTCAGAATTAGTATCACCATCCCTTTTATAAGGGGTGGTTTGTTTCCTCGAATTAGTACCATTTAGTAATAAAAATATAGGAATAACAAATAAATCAAAGAAACGGGGGCTAGCAAAGCTAGCACCACCTGTTGTGAGTGAAGCGAAGCGGAACGAGCATCAGGTCAATACAATTAGACAGTAATCAAATTGTTTAACAGTGACTCCTCATTCATGCTCTTACTTTTTATCTATTACCCACTTATTACCACGGTTCATATCAAAACTATAGGTACTCCCTTAAATCACTAGCAACTTCCTCAACATCTAAATCTAAGTACTGTGTTGTTACCGCTAAATCGCTGTGTCCTAAGGCTTTACTGATTAAGGCAATGACTTGCCCCCTTATCATGTAAACTCTTTGCGTATGCTCTTCTAATAGCGTGTGCATTGATATTCGCTAGTCCAAATCGCTTTGAATACTTGTTCAATTGCTTAGATATAGCACAATTTGAGGATTTACTCGTATTCATAGGTAAACCGTTCTGTGTGATAAAGACATTGTGATTATCTGTACCATAGTAAGAACGGATTCCTTCATTAAGCTTTAGAAGCATCTTAAGCATTTCACATAGTTCTTCATCGAGTGGGAGCTTCAGGAATTTGTGATTCTTTAATGTAGAACCATCTAAGTTTAAAGATAGGCTTTCAAAGTCTATATGACGCTCTCTAAGCTCTCCTAGAGTACGAATACGAATCCCTGTCTTGTACATTAATTTAACGGCGGCGGCATCTCTAAAACCTATAAAGGTAGTTTGGTCAATGAGTTCTAGGAGCTTATCAATGTCACTTTCCTTAGCCCCCTTCTTCACTTCCTTATCTATCTTGATATGGATATTGCTCCAAAAACGGTCTATAACCCATCCATTGTTATAGAACTTGCTTAGAACTGCCTTAATCGACTTTAAGCGTATCAATTTAGTAGCGGGAGTAACCTCTAGAACATTTAAATAGTGATAGAGCTTATCTAGGTTAATATCCTCCACATACTCGATACAACATACAGAAGCAAACTGTTCAAAGATGTACGAGTAACTATCAATAGTACGTGGTCTATTCCCTGCTATTTGCATCTGCTGAAACACAGTCTTTAGAGCTACTTCTAGTGCTAAAGCGTCTTTCCTTTCATCTTTCTTCTTTGTAGACATTACTACTACATCACCACTTACAGCAAATATGCCGTGTTTACGTCCTTTAGACATATAAAAAACCTCCCAATACATAGTGTGAATTAGAAGGTCTAAGAGCCAAATTATCGTAAAAATATGTAGGGATGAAAATAGGGATATTCAACAAGAGTTCAACTCCCGTTCAATATCCCTAATCTTGAAAATCGTTGATATGACTACGTTTGTAGCCACTTTATGTATGGAGACGGTGGGAGTCGAACCCACGTCCAGAAGCTCCAATACGCCGGCTTCTACGCGTGTAGTTTGTCTACTTGCAATTCGCGAGTTCTTATGCCGACAAACAGGCGTCCGAATCGCTAACCTGGAAATCTCTTACCGTTGACTCAGGTGGCACCAACGATCGTATCCCACTAAAGGTTAACCCAGCGTAGTCTACATGGGCGATAGACAGGCTGAGTGCTACGAGCGATTAAGCTGCGTAAGCGAAGTTTTGTTGTTTGCCAGTTATTATATAACTTCCGTTGTTGACGAAGACGAGACCTCCGACGCGCGACCAGAGCTTGAACCACCCCTGTCGAATCCGTAACGTCCCCGAGTAGTAGTAAACCCGAGTTAAGTTTCGGCATGAGCAAAACGCTCAAAAAGTATGCCGTATGAGTAGGCATACACTGGCTTGTATACTAGATTATATGACAAAAAGAAAAAGCTTGCAAGTGAATAAGCTTCCAAACACAGTTCCAATATTTTCTTAAACTCATTTAAAAAGCTGGTTACGGTAGCCGCCTGGGGTCATGCCATAGAAGCGCTTGAAGACTTCCGTAAATTCAAAATAGCCGTTCATGCCGATTGCCTTTGAAATTTCTTTAAAATCCATATTTGTTTGCGCTAGTAGTTTTTCCGCTTTATGCAGACGAACTTTCGTCATATATTCATCGGGTGGCATCCCTACTTGTGTCTCAAACACCGCTATATAATTTGGATACTTTTCTAGAACAATCGCCTCTACTTTTGCCAAGCAGTGATGACTATCAATATGTCTTTCTATTAAAAAAACGACTTTATCCGTTATTTCTGCATTGCGTAACCGATCCATTTAATGACTTCCCCCTATTCCTGCACTATATTTTACAGTAATTTGTAAAAAAATGCATGTGGGAACAAGTCACTTTAAACCTTTCGCATCAAATAAACATAATTAACTATAAAAAACGGGCATACATCATGTGTACACCCGCCTTTTTTACTATTGCTGACGTTCCTTGAAGGCACGTTCCATATCGCGCTTTGCTTCTTTCTTCTTCATATCATGACGCTTATCGTAATCCTTTTTACCCTTTGCCAAGCCGATTAAAAGCTTTGCATAGCCGTCCTTAATATAAATTTTAAGAGGAACGATTGTATAGCCATCACGTTTGACTGAGCCGAGCAGCTCGCTGATTTGCTTTTTATGTAAGAGCAGCTTGCGTTCACGTAATGGGTCATGATTGAAACGGTTGCCCTGGTCAAATGGGGAAACATGCATATTTCGAACCCACGCTTCACCGTCGCGAATGCTAATGTACGCTTCCTTCAATTGCACACGGGCACCTCTTACAGATTTAATCTCCGTACCTGTCAGCACCATGCCCGCTTCAATTGTTTCTTCTATGAAGTAGTCATGGCTAGCCTTTTTGTTTTGGGCCAAAACCTTCCCTGCGCCTTTTGCCATCGTTCTAACACCTCTATTTTCACCATAAGGCTACTATGATGCCGATTGACATCATAGCTCCATGCCTTATTTTCGTTTTTTACTTTTTTTCTTTTTGCCTTTTGCGATACCTTCGTAAAACTTTGGCTTATCGCTCGATTTCCCGTCTTTACGGCGTCCGCGTGGGTCACGGTCTGAACTGCTTGAACGCTTATCTCCCTTTTCCGGACGTTTTTTGCTTTCGCCGCGGGCTTTGCGGTCGCGCTTTTCGCCTGTGCGCTCATCATCTTTGCGGCGGCCTTCCCTGCGTCCTGCATGGATGACCTTTGATGTTTGGCGACGCGCCGGGCGGGGACTGCTCACCATGTCGACAATCTCAAAGTCGACTGAGGATTCCTCGATCACGACATTCGCTACACGGATTTTTACTTCATCCCCAATACGGAATTGGCGGCCTGTACGCTCACCGATCATCATCATATGACGATCCTCGAAACGGTAATAGTCATCGGTCATATTCGAAATATGCACAAGCCCTTCCACCGTATTTTCAAGCTCCACGAAAATACCGAAATTCGTAATCGACGACACAATCCCGACGAACTCCTCGCCGATTTTGTCTGACATGAATTGCGCCTTCTTCAATGCATCAGTATCACGCTCTGCCTCGACTGCGCGGCGCTCGCGACCTGATGTATGATCCGCAATTTCATCCATGACCGCACTCCATTGCACGACCGTTTCCTTCGATGTATCACCGTTTATTAAATATGTGCGAATTAAACGATGGACGATTAAATCCGGATAACGGCGTATTGGCGATGTGAAATGCGTATAAAATTCTGTCGATAAACCGAAGTGGCCTAAAGACTCCGCATAATATTTCGCCTGCTGCATCGATCTTAGCAGCATCGTCGATATGACCGGCTCCTCCGGCAAGCCTTCAATCGATTTGATGACTTCCTGCAATGCTTTCGGGTGCACAGAGTTTCCTGTACCTTTAATCATAATACCGAAATTCGTCACGAACTCAAAGAAGCGCTGCAATTTTTCCGGCTTCGGATCTTCGTGAATACGATAGATGAACGGCAGCTCCATCCAGTGGAAATGCTCGGCTACTGTTTCATTCGCCGCAAGCATGAATTCCTCGATCAGACGCTCTGCCACCGTGCGCTCGCGCAATACGATATCAGTCGGCCAACCTTCTTCATCGACAAGCACTTTCGATTCCTTGAAATCAAAGTCGATCGCCCCGCGCGCCATACGCTTATTGCGCAGAATTTGCGCTAATTCGGCCATGTCCTTGAACATCGGCACTAATGATTCATAGCGTTCCATCAGCTCCGGGTTTTCGTCCGGATGCTCCAAAATGTTATAAACGTCCGTATATGTCATGCGCTCTGTCGTCTTAATGACGCTTTGGAAAATCTCATGCCTTACAACATGTCCCGCACCGTCGATAATCATCTCGCAAGACAATGTTAAACGGTCCACTTGCGGGTTCAATGAGCAAATCCCGTTTGAAAGGCGGTGCGGGATCATCGGAATCACGCGGTCTGTCAAATATACGGAAGTCGCGCGGTCATATGCTTCCTTGTCGAGCTCCGAGCCTTGTGTGACATAATAGCTGACATCGGCAATATGGACACCCAATTTGTACGTGCCATCACCATTTTTCACAACAGTGACTGCATCGTCCAAGTCCTTCGCGTCCGCACCGTCGATTGTCACGATCACTTCATTTCGCAAATCCCGGCGTCCGGCAAGGTCCTGCTCCGAAATTTCGTCCGGGACATCGATTGCCGCCTGGACCACCTCTTCCGGAAACTCTGGCGGAATATCATATTTATAAAGGATCGATAAAATGTCCACACCCGGATCATTTTTATGGCCTAGTATTTTCGTGATCATCCCTGTCGCCGACTTCGTTGCATCTGGCCAGTGCGTTACTTCTACTACGACTTTATGTCCGTCGACTGCGCCCAATGCGTCCTCTTTTGCGATAAAGATATCCATATTCAATTTTTTATCATCTGTAACAACAAAACCAAAACCGCGATTTGCCTGGTATGTACCAACAAATGATGTTTTGCTGCGCTCAACAATTTTTACGATCGTGCCTTCACGGCGGTCACCGGATTGTTCCTTTAATACGCGAACAAGCACGGTATCTCCATTTAATGCACCATTGATTTCGTGTGCGGGGATGAAAATATCGTCCATGCCTTCTTCTTCCGGTGCAACGAAGCCGAAGCCCTTTGCATTTCCGATAAAGCGGCCGCGCAGCAGATTCATGCGCTCCGGCAATCCGTATCGATTCGAGCGGGAGCGTACAATTTGCCCTTGCGCCTCCATTTTTACGAGTGTTTTCACTAATTCACGGAACTCATCCGCTTCTTCCAATTCAAATATATCTTCTATTTCTGATACGGTCATTGGTTTATAGCTGTCATCCTTCATCAGATCAAGGATGCGTTTTTGTAATTCAGTTTGTTGTGTCACGTATTTCCCTCCTTTGAACAGAAAATATTTATCACATCATTAGACTATCCAATCTAACGTATTTAAAAACGTGAGAACTTCTTCATGAAGCTTGTCTTTTTCTTTGTCGAGTGTAATGACATGCCCCGAATTTTCATACCAGCTGATTTTCTTGTCAATCGATTCGACAGTGTTGTAGATGATGTTGGCCGAATCGGGATTGATGACTTTGTCGTTGCGCGATTGGATGACTAAAATCGGTGCATACAATAGGTCAATCGATTGTCTTACATCGTTTATAAGCTGCTGCAGTTCAGGTAATGACTTCATGCCTTGCTGCTTAATCGCTTCCATTTCCAATTCTATTTCCTGTTCACTTTTCCCTTGTTGTTTTTTATATTGTTTTGCATAATCAAGTACGCCTTCAAACATAATGTCCGTCGTGCGCATCGTCATCGGCGAACACATTGTGACAACGCCTTTCACCGGATGACCCGTCGCAAGCTTCAATGAAAACACCCCACCGAGAGACAGCCCAGCAACGGCGATTTCTTCATAGCCTGCTTCCTTTAATTTAGTATACCCATTTATTACGTCTTGCCACCATTCCCCGGGATTCGAGACGATTAGCTCTTCCGGCGGCACACCATGTCCTTTATAATGCGGTGCAAGTGATGTGTAGCCATGCTTTTCCAAAAAGCGCCCTAGCATCCTCACATCTGCCGAACTTCCTGTGAATCCGTGTAATAATAAGACCGCCCTTTGTCCTGCCTGAAAGAAGAACGGTGAAGACAAAGCTGTTTTCATGCTCATGGCTCCTGTCTTTTTTATATTGGCTAAAACGCCGGCCCCCCGACATTTTCGAATCCGGTGTCGAAAGTGATGGAGCCTTTACTTTCTGGCTGGCTGCTCCAAAGCTTATCGGGGCTAAACAGGCGCTTTAACGTTTTCAGCATATATGAAAATCCGATCTGTACACACCTATAAATCGAGAAATACTTTCCATTTTTTCTATTATACTGTGTTTTCCGCCGCACTAAAAGAAAAAGCCCAACCATGCATGATTAAATGCTTGGTTAGGCGTTTAATTTCAATCTGATTTCAATCGATTAGAATTTCGTAATGGCTAATGCCAATACGAAGAATACAACAGAAAGAACGATTGTTGTGCGGTGTAATACTAGATCCATCCCGCGAGCTTTCTGTTTCCCGAATAGTTGTTCAGCTCCACCAGAGATGGCACCTGATAAACCAGCGCTTTTACCTGATTGCAATAATACAACAACGATTAAGGCTAAAGCTACGATAATAAGTAATACTGTAAATAACGTATGCATTTGCTCCACCTCCTAGACATGGACGTCACAATACAAAATAGTATAGCAAAATGATCGCCTCTTTACAATAATTGTCGGGAAAGAACGGCAAATTTTATTCTCATTCAAACACATACTGACCATCATTTATTCTTTTTATGTAAAAGCATGGAAACCCGAATTGCACATTCGAGCCCCATGCTTTTTTAGCTTAATCATTTTCGTTTTCATTATTTCCTTCTTCGTCATCCACATCTAAATCCACATCTACATCATTATCGTCGTTGTTGTCGTCGAGTAGGCCGTCATTGTTGTCATCATCAATATTGTTGTCAATATTCGTATCGTCGTCGTCATTGCAGGCTGCGAGCGAAAGTGACAATAACAGCGCCGCCATTAGCGTAGAGTATTTTTTTAATTTCATGAATTTTTTGCCTCCCTTGATGTTTGCTTTAGTTTTCCCGAATTTCCGATTGGGAAACATTTTTTTCATTTTTCACGCAAAAGGATGCTTTCGATATTTCTATTTCCTTCTATTGCCGCAAAATGAAATTAACTTTTTTTGATTTAAAAGCCCTAACAACCATAACCCCGTTCCAGTTCAGGGCGTGGTTATGCGTTTTCCATCAGCTAAATAAATATGTTATACTTTTCCATATCGTAAAAGGAGGCACGAGTCCAATGGTAAACAAATAATCCGGGAAAACCTTAAATTATTTTATTAAATACAGGATAAGCATGCAGGTTTTCTCTTTCATACTCCAGCAATCCGGAAAAGAGGAAAATAAAACATGTTAAATAAATTCAGCGAAACTATTTATTATATGCCTAATCAGGATGAAAAAGATCGACCGACATTAGGGCTCGTTTGCGGCGACCAATACAGTTTAATAATCGACTGTGGTAACTCTGTTCAGCATGCGAAGGATTTTTTACTAGAAATCGAAAAACTAAATGTACCTCCAGTTAAATATGTGGTAATCACCCATGCGCATTGGGATCATTTCCTTGGCATGAATGAATTTGATGCAACCGTTATCGCTAACAGTCAAACAAATGAATTGTTGAAAACATGGCAAAGCTATACATTTGATGACAGTTCACTCCAAACGTATGCGCAGACTAAATCGATGAGCGATAAGTGTATAGAGATTATACAAGCAGAGATTCCAAATAGAGATAGTTTTAAGTTAAACTCTCCACATATAATCTTTGAAAAAACGTTAACTCTTGATCTGGGCAATAAAATTTGTATACTTGAAAAAATCAACAGTACCCATTCAGATGACGCTACAATCGTTTATATCCCTGATGAAAAAGTCATTTTTTTAGGTGATTGTGTGTATAGTACAACGACAAATTCTATATTTCATTACAAGCATTCATTGTTATTGCCTATGATTGAAGACATACAAAAGTATAATGCTGAAACATTCATACTTGGCCATGAATCTATTTGCGATTCGAATGAAATGGAGAATTTCTGGAAAGAGTTAAAAGCGGCCAGCGAGGCAGCGAAATCATCTTCATTGGAAAATGCAATAGAGTCTTTCAAGCTAGAGAATAAAAGAAATCCAAATGATGATGAATTATTTTTCATAAAAGCATTTGTAAATGACCATATTATTCAAAATTAATTACTTATAGCCAATAGCCGCCTCACTATAGGTTGAGGTGGCTGTTGTGATGAATATCAATTGGAATAACAATATGTTAAATTGTCAAAACTCTTAGCAACAGATTAATAAGCAGAAAAAGGCCCTTCCCCTACTCCCAGGAAAGCGCCCGATTGCGGAAATTAATCATATGATTTAAATATTACGTATTATCGTATTTTCTCTTCATGATTTCCATTATGAAAAGTAATATAAATACAATGTATAAACAAATAGAAATTACATGAAACGAAGACCAATGCAGCCAAAAATTATTTATAGCATCTACTACGATTAAAACTATAAATGCATTTATTATCAGCTTTTGCTTCTTGCTTTGACTGCTAGCCTTTTCAAAAAATAAGCCCATTATCACTCACCTCGATTTCCGCTCTATAAAGTCAATCCCCAAACATTTGTCTAAGTTCAAACTTTCATAATCCCGCCTCCACTTTAACATAAATATCCAACAACTATCATTCATAGATGAAAAGGATCTATCTATGCAAGAGGGCACTGAAAATTTGTCTTCTTTATTAAGGACTTCCGTTTCAATTAACAGGTTTTCTACTGGCACAACAATCGGACTCGTTTCTTCAAGTATTATTTCTGTTTATTTTATTCGCCAGCTGAATATCCCCGGGGAAATCCAGGTGTATTTAAAGCGAAGCGGCAAGATGATGAAGTAGAGGTTGATTCCCGCAACTGGGATGAAGAGAGGGCCGCTATTAACGGTTGCGAGATCCGTTTAAGTGCCTCTTTAATAAATAGACGGAAAAATGAGAGTGTCGATTAACTCTGTTTTGAAATTTTAATCAATTTAAATTCAGCAAGTGAACACTTTTAATTGTTAATTATCTTGTATATTCCACTTGTTTTTGTGGTTAATTTGATTTTAGTTGCTTTAGTTTACCCAAATTTTTTTGGCTACCAATGTAAAATCCAATTAATCGACAGTCTCAAAATTCCGCTTATTTAAAAAATACAATCGAAAATGGCCTAAATAGACGGAGAAATTCCGCCTATTGACCCGAAAAATAAGAAAATGGAGGATTTTCCTTTGGATAACCGGAAAATCTCCGCTTATTCCCCCAGAAATGAGCCCTCTTGCGCAAATAACCGGAAAATCTCCGCTTATTTTCTCATCACTCAATTGAAAGCCAAAATCTCTCTCAGCGCCCTATCTCTGCAAGACAGCTTTTTTAAGCGATGTTTTTTAATTTCCATAAAAAGTACAATGTAGGGATAATTAAAAGGGCAGAGGTAATGATTCCCCCTTGAACCGATGTATAAAGTGCAATAACTCCAACTAATGGTCCACCGGCTACTTGTCCAAACGCATCCAGTTGCCCATACATCGAAAGCGTAGTTGCTCGCCCTTCTGAATGTAAATGTTTATTGGTCATAACATTTACTAGTGGATAGTTCACCGCTCGAAGTGATGCAATTCCCCAGTATAAAACAGCAGCTATTAAAAATTGCTCAATCATCGCGAAATATATCATCATGACAACAAGGACACTGTTAAGCAATACTAAAACAATGGCAAAACGTTCCTTTACATATGTTTCAACAATCTTCAGTAGGCCGATGTTCAACAAAAAGGCAATTGCATAAAATGCACCGAACCAATAAACTGCATCTTCTTCATTCATTTGGAAGCCTTCAATAAAATGCGCGCCCCAAAGTCGATCAAAGCCTTCACTAGCTAAACCAGTAAACAATGTAATTGCGGCAAGACCAAGTAAAATAGTATTCCCTTTTATTAAAGAAAGGCTTTCTTTTATTGCGCTTTTCATTTGTTTGATACTAGAAGTGTCTTCACGTGTAATACTTATAAATTTCGTTTCAGTAATAACTTTAGACGAAATAGCCGCAATTAAAATAAGCAAGCCTCCAGCAATTAATATGGCAATTTGCACTGTGAAAATAATACCGACAAGCACACTGACAATAATGCCAAAAAAACTGCCTAAGGAGCTGAATTTGGCTCCGTTCAATAAAACAGTATCAAGTTTTTTGTTTTCTAATTCATCAGCAATCCAAGCCGTTTCTGCGCCACTAATAAACGTCCATCCAATGCCCCACAAAGCAGCGCCGATAGCAATTGCCCAAAACGAAGGAATGCTGCCTTCCAAAAGATGAGCAGAACCGATAATGAAAGTCCCGATGATAAGTGACATTTTACGACCGAAAATATCAGCAACTAATCCTGTAGGTATTTCAAATAATAGAACAGCCAATTCCATAATCGTCCCAAGCAATACTAACTGGAGTGGATTCAGACCTGCCTGAGACACATAGTAAATAGCATTCAGTGTAAAAACGATTTGAATACAAAACGAGCGAGAACTCGTCAATAAATAATAAACGGTTTTAATGTTCAAATTGATGACCTCCGATGCTATCGAGCAAATATTAATCCTCGAATCGGAGAATAAGTGACAAGATTAGATTAAACCAACATACCCTCCGATTCATTTATGATCGTAAAAGTAATGACTGTCATATTCCTCTCTCCTTTAAATTTGATTCCTTAAATATACCATAAAAACAGAACATTGGAATAATTTAACTAATCTATGAAAAATCAATATTTGAAAAGCTGTTTTTTATTCAATTCCAAAAATACGTATCTTTCTTTTCCAAATTGCAGCATTACGTATATTCCGGAATATATGAATAGCGTATTTGTCATTATTCCTGAAAAAGGCGCTTTCCTTAATATAGAAAAGCGCCGTTAGCTGAGTTAATTATTCACAGTAACTTATACTTATTTCCGCCTCAACTAACATCATCTTAGTGATGAAAATAAGCCGACACTATGCAGTTCTGTATAAAAGGCTGCATAATATCGGCTTTAAAGGTTTTATACGCTATAGAAAATTAGCTTTGCGCTACATCTATATTAACAAAGTCTTTTTAATTAAAAATTACAGGGAAAGTAAATATGACGAAAGCAGCCCAAAGTCCGTACACCGGCAAATACTTAGTTACAGCATCCTGGATAGTGGAAGGCCCGGATCTGTCTTGCAGAAAACGCATATAGGAGAACATAATCCATATTAGATTTGCCCATATCAGTATGTTCACTCCTAAAACAGCAATTCTATTAGGCGTAATCCCATAAGAAGAAAGTCTGAACACGATGGCTGACAAAGCAACACTGTCAATGATGAGCGCAAGGACGATTAAGGCAAAATTGATATAATCTGAAATATTCTTTTTCTCGTCAGAATCGCTCTCAGTAATTGAAAATATAGTAACGGCCAATACACCTAGGAGTATTCCGTTGAAGGCGATCAGGAAATCGCGGTCCAAGAACGGATTTTTCCCGACCCATATTACCGTTACAAGGTAAACCAACAACGTGACCAAGACAAGCGGACTAAAAATTTTGGCTATATATGGGGTAACATTCTTAGCGAGTTTAAGATTCATTGATACGAGGTGCACAGCGACAATAGCAAGAGCGGCAGCACCAAATAAAACGACATTACTAAAATAAAATTCCTCTATATCCAAGCCGATAAAGCTAAATAACTGCATCGTTAATAATGCCAGAACCATTCCGCTAACTGCCATGCTGGCGTAGAGAATACCATATTCTAAATTAAATTTAATATAAGCCAATCTTGTGCTGCTTTTCAAATAGTCATTTCCTGTATATGAAAGCCCTGCCAATACCCATAAGAAAATGGGAAAGTGCAAATAAGCTAAGATAATACTATCGTCATTATAATTTAATGGCAGCATATTAACATAAATCCCGGAAATCAGGAACAATGCTGCAAGGGAATAAATAATACTTTTTTTCGGAGTATTCTTGTAAACAAAGTAGGCAGCAATAAAGGGAATGATACCAAACGCCAGATTAATCGGAGCAATAGCTTCCTGTTCGACAAAATGGAAAATGATTCTTGTACTTATCCCTGCCATGATCGCTAAAATACCCATAAAAATGAAACCATTTTGAAACAATGAAGATTTTTCTGTATTTGCCTTTTCGTTGAAATGCAATCTTTCATACCAGACATCAAGCACTTTAGAATTAGGATTTTGTTCCCGTGCTTGTGTGAATGACTTTTTAAAAGCTTTCGGGTCTTTTCTATACATTCTCTCCAACTCATGAGGGTTAGTTATATTTTCAATAATCAAATTGTTAACGTCCATCGTTATACCTCCCCTAATAGTTAAGTTTTCTCCACAATGTTTAGCTATGTTCGTCACTTCTGTATTCTAAAATATCTCCAGGCTGACATTCCAAAGCTTTACAAATTGCCTCCAAAGTCGTTAATCGGATCGCTTTTGCCTTTCCATTTTTCAATATAGAAAGGTTCGCCATCGTTATTCCAACCCTTTCCGAAAGTTCTGTTACGCTCATTTTCCTTTTTGCTAACATCACATCGATATTGATTATAATTGCCATTGCTATTCACCTCAGACCGTTAAATCATTTTCTGTTTTGATCTTAATCGCTTCTTGTAAAAGTTTTTGGAGCACAGCCGCAAACACTGCAATCACCATCGAAGCAAAAGGAACAATCAATCCGACAAAGATAACCCCCGGTGCGTCGTCTACTTCCGCAAAGATATAGAAAAGCGGCCATACTAGCACATGCAAAATACTGATTGTAATGGCACAGTATTTAATTTTCTTTAAAGCCTTTACCGATAAATCAGAGAATGCTTTATTTTTGTCAATATAGCGTAAGAGCTGGAAAGCCTGATACAAAGCAAAGTAAAAAGGGATCGCCGATGCATCAAGTATGATGAAAACAGGATATTTTATAAAAGCAAAATCGGGAAGCAATTTTGCTGCAACATTCGCCATTTCAGGCACCAAAAAGATGCATATAGCAAGAACCGGGACTCCTAAAAGAATAACTGCTATTTTTAAAAACAATGTTGTTATTTTTTCCATTAAAAACACCTCATTTAATTATTCTGATTTTGATTTTAATATATATTTTATCGAATTACAATAAATTTATGTTGAATTTTATAATGTTTTTATTGAATATTTCACTTCAAACAAGAATGAAAGCGCTAAAGTACCTGTTCAACTCCGAAAGACATTGGAGGACTCGACACAAAAGTAAACGTTCCACCACTTTTGCAAAGGACGCTGAAAAACTGCGGTTATTTAAAATCCCTCTCTCATCTTGGATAAAATTCAGATTTACTGACAGAGATTGCGGCTCTTCATTAAGTGATGAGGGAACATAAGCGGAAGTTTTCCGGTTATTTTCGCAAAGGCCTTGCTTCGGGGGAAATAAGCGGAGATTTTCCGTGTATGCGAAGAAAAATTCACCATTTGCATGTTTTCCGGATCGATAAGCGGAATTTCTCCGTCTATTAAGGCTGTTTTTTATTATATTTTCTAAATAAGGGGAATCCTTCCGTCTATTAATGGGAGCGGGAATTTAAACGGATCTTCCAACTGTTAATAGCGGCCCACCTCCATCCAGGTAATAATAACCAGATTTAACTGACAATCTTCAGGGTATTCAAAGGATGAGTCAGGAGAGTGAAGAGGAAATGATAACAACTATTACAATTAAAATCATTGCTGGTTTTTTAGCTCTTATGCTTGTTATCCGATTAATAGGGAAAAAGGAGCTCGCTGAAGTTACCCCTTTCGACTTTATCTTTATAGTAATGCTGGGAGGAATTCTTGAAGAATCTCTATATGACGACAAGGTACGGGTTTGGGATGTTCTCTATACTATCGGATTATGGACTGCATTAAACCTTATAATAAATCTTCTTGTCAGGAAATTTGAAAAGCTGCGCCCGGTCATTAAAGGGGAGCCATCCATTCTTGTAAATAATGGTACCCTTAATATAGAAGAATTAAAGAAAAATAAAATGGAATCCGAACAGCTCCGTTCCTTGCTGCGACAGCAAGGGGTTTTTTCTATGCAAAAAGTAAAATATGCACTTTTAGAACCTGGCGGGCAAATCAGTATGTTAAAAAAGGAGTCATCCGAGCAAGATACAAGTGGTGTGCTGACCCACCTGCTTATCGACGAGGGTCAAATTGAAAAAAGAGCCTTGGCCAAAATTGAAAAGGATGAGCAATGGGTGATTAGCCTATTAAAAGAAGAAGGATATGAGGATATCAAAAAAATATATTATGCTGAATGGTCTGAGGAAAACGGGCTTTATGTTCAGAGCTACGGTTAATCGCTTATATTAAAATGGAAAAGAGACTGTCAAATCGAACACCTCTTTTCCCAGATCTATTTATGGGAGTAGATCTCTAATTCAGTAAAAATCCGCTAAATTCATTTCTCACTTTTTAGTATCTTTCTCATCTTCCCCACAGATTGTTGCATCTCAAATTGTACGCATTATCTACAATTCAAATATGCACTTAAATTCCATATCGAAAAAAAGCGGCTGATTGCGGAAGTTTGTTATTAAATTCAGCCGCCGACAATTTAAAATACTCTGAAACTTTAATATGACATCTTATAGAGGCTTTACTTTTTCTCCTGTTCAATAAATCGGGTATTATTTTGTTTAGCTTTGTCATAAGCCAAATTAAGAATACTGATTCTATTGTTATTGTTTGGTTCCAATTTATTAATTATTTGTTTGGCTGTTTCAAAGTTAAAGATTACATAGCCAGATTTCTCAAAATCAAAAGTATAAGGTAAAAATTTATTAGCTTTTACTAAAAACCATATTGTATAACTATCAGTAGACTCCCAGTACCAGGAGGCAAACACCATTTTCTCAGAACTAATAGTCAAGCCTACTTCTTCCATTAGCTCACGTTCTAACGCTTCTTCAATACTCTCCTCACTTTCTAATCTTCCTCCGATTGTAGTCAATAATTGCTCTTCTTTGTCCCAGGCCATAACTATAGAGCCATCTGCCATTAATGGAACACAATGTACCCCTGCGATTCTTTTATCTTCCGGTAAGACAGGGATTGCTTTTAGCATTTTTTCATTACCCCTGACGATATTTGATTTATTTTAACTACTCTGCTTTGATAGTTTTTATCCAGTTTAATGTTGACATTCCTACGTGTCGCATCAAGAATTACGCCCTTTATACATCGTATAGATTTCAACATATTTATGAGTCAGTAAAGCTGCTACCTCTCTTTTTTCATAAAAAGAGATATTAATATAACGGTTCCGATGATTATATAAATAACGACAAAAACACTATCAAGTATTACTGGTATATTTATTAGTACTTGATCTTCTCCTTCCATATACCCGATCACTTTGAACACAGGCGGGAAGACCCATAGAATCCATTTAAAAAATAATGATATTTCAATAATTGATTTTGCGGAGAGGGAAATTACGATTATTAATACAGCTGAAAGCCAGGCGTATTTTTTTGTGGCAAGTTTTGTAGCCGAAAATAGGGTACCCACTAATATCCCAAATGTCATAAAGACCAAGTGGCTGTAGAATGCATAAGCATATAGCATAAGCGACATATTCCCTTTGAAGCTTT
Organism: Solibacillus silvestris; assembly: GCF_051967575.1. Classification (NCBI taxonomy): domain Bacteria; kingdom Bacillati; phylum Bacillota; class Bacilli; order Caryophanales; family Caryophanaceae; genus Solibacillus; species Solibacillus silvestris. The sequence continues at coordinate 97,619 of NZ_JBQCJW010000010.1, read as the reverse complement.
CTGTAATGATCGGGAAAAAAATTGCAAACAAAAGTAATGGAAGCATTACTACTAGAATAGTTAGCCATTTGCCAAATAAATAACTAACTTTTCTTTTAAGATGGGATATTAAGATATGCTTTTCACTTTCTTCATCCAAAGTGAAAATGGACATTGTAATCCAAGTCATAATTAAGTACATTGCTATTGAAGATGCGCCATAACTGCTGAGAATCGGCACATTTTTATAGGCATATAAAATAAATACCCATACAAAAAAAGCAATAAAGGGCGGGATAAATTTTAATGAACGAACAAAGCTTATTAATTGGTATTGGATAAAAGCTGACAACTTACTACCTCTTCTCTGTTAATTCGAATATTGAACATCCCCTTTTAAGCAACATAGCCAAAATCTCATCAGACTCTTGAGCTGGAACAATTATTTCAACAGAATCCGGCCCTATAAACTTATATGTAACAGCTGGAATCTCTTCTATTATTTGATTCATCACCATAACATGGGGTTGATTTCCATTGCGGCTCGGACGCTTTCCGCGGGCACGGCTCGAGCCTGTAGTCTCTCCCTCGTTCTGTTCCCGCTGGAGTCGCCTCTCCTCCATTCCAATCAACTCGCCTTGGCATGAAGTTTTGTCATCCACAACTTTTGGTGAAGGCCCTATTATCTCTCTAGTGGGGATTTTCGCCTTTATATATATAAATTTTTCCTTTTTGTTTGTTTTAGCATCATAAATAATTCTTCCGCTCTCTACAGTTATAACTCTATCAGCTAATCCTTCAATGAGCAGTGGTTCATGTGCAGTAAAAATAATCGTTTTTTCTCTTTGAAGAGAATTCAGCTGATTCAAAAGCTCAATTTTTGCATTATCATCTAACCCGGTAAGCGGCTCGTCCAATAATAATAAATCCGGTTTCTTCAATAATGCTTGGATAATTCCCGCCTTCTGCTTTGTCCCTTTTGAACAATGATTCAAGGGGGTCGTTAAAAAGTCTGTAATTGCAAACAGCTCCGCATAATTCCCAATTCTTTTTAAAATATCTTCATCCGATTTACACGTCATTTTACCGACCAATATTAAATAGTCCTGTAATTTGAATCGGATATTTTCCGGAAAATGTTCAGGTACGTATCCTACATTAATATAAGATCTCTTCACTTGCCCGGCAGTTTCCTCAAATATGCCTCCAATAAGCTTTAAAAGGCTACTTTTTCCGGACCCATTGTTTCCGGTGATCGCTACTTTTTCACCTTGGAAAATGCTTAAAGAGATTTCTTTGAGAATCATTACTCCATCAATCTCCTTGCAAGCTTCATTTGCCTCGAATATGTTCATGTAAATTCATTTCCATCTCCCCTCATTTTATGTGCTGAAATTCAATAAAAGTAAAATTTGCATTTATTTAAGGTACCCTATATAACGGAACGCTTCTTCAATTATACAATATTCTCCAAATAAACGATTAATTTAATGAGCTTTTATTCATTTGCCCTTTACAGAAAAACGAGCGCTGGTCTTTATTACAGAATCGCGGCCGTTTGAGGAATAAAGGTTAATTAATAGATTGCCCACTTTCTCACAACCAATTATTCACATAAGCAATTAACCCTAAAATAGCACCGATTGCAGCTCCAGAAAATACAAAATAGCTTGTCTTCACTTCGGCAATGCTCCATTTATTTTTTGTATTATTCATGAGAAATCCCTCCCGTATAGTAAAACAACCATATTCATCTTATTAAATTACATCGCTAGTCCATCAAATTCTTTATGATTAAATCGCTTTAAAATTGAAAAAGACACACTCCCTATTAAAGAAATGTGTCCGATTGTAGAATAACTAAGAACAACGGGTAACTACAGGATTGTCTCATCTAATTTCTGGACCTTTAAACGGGAAATTAAATATACATCGCCAAAAATGTCGATTTTGTCTCCCTTTGTACGTACAGCGCAATCTTTATTCGAGGCATAAATATTCATTTCTTCCGATAAAGAAGACAACTCTGCTTGAACGAGCGCCATATTATTTTCAAGATCAAAATGAGACAGGACAGAAAAATCGTCTAGCCCGATTCCGTCGTAAAAAGAGCTTGTTTCAACTTTATATCCAAAGTTTTTCGAGCATAACCATTTAGCGGACATGTTGATTGCACCAGCGCTTGCCCCCATCACAACGGCTCCGCTTTCTTTAATCAGATCCGACAATTCATATTCCATCAAAAAGCCATTTTGTTTAATAGTATCTCCACCCAGTAAGAAAATGGCTGAAGCCTTTTCAATTAATGTTTGGGCATTTTCCTTCTGTACGTGATAATTAATCAGATGGTATTCATCAAACATAATGCCGGCCTGGTCAAGCCATGAGCGCTCAGCAGCACCATCATCTTCATTAAAATAGGGATTCGCATAATCATAGCAAGCGATTTTCTATCCGTTATGTCCTCCTGCAGCACCCTAGCCAGATTCCCCGGAAAAAAGTTGCTGAACCACCCTAAATAATAGTGAGTTTTCATAAGTACCCCCATAGTAAAATTTTAATAATATTACTCTCCCGCGTTTCACATTCTGTTTTCATGTCACAAACACAGTACTCACAATCCGGCTCGGTTGTTCAAAATATGAATGCCGCTTATTATTCCGGCTAAGCGTAACATAGCCCAATAAGACTTGTTATAGATAAATACCAAAAATTACCCCACAACATTTGTTGCTTTATAAACCACATCTTAATCAAGGAATTTCTACTCATGCTTTCTATTCTTTAAAATTTTGATAATAGCACTACCGACTAAAAGCGTTATTATAATTGCCCATACATAGTTATTTAACTTTTCAGGTAAAAACTTCAACAACCAGATCGCCATCATAATAGTTGCTATAAACAAATACTCGAGTTTTTGAGTATGTTCAAACTTTTTTAGATTCATAATTAAAACAACATAACCTATTGGCGGCGTAACAATACAGAAAAAATATAACGTTTTTTTCTTTAAGTACCACGGTGTTTTTAGTTCCATTTAATTTTCTTCCCTTTAATTGATCTATTTCATTTTTAGGCAGAACCTCTCCGTGGACATAGCTCCAGCCATTTTTCCGCATCCCCTCTACCATCATCGCCGTAAACCATCCTATAAAATTTCGCCTTGGAATCTAAGTGTTTCTATGAGTTCAATCACTCTTGTTTGGTTAAGGGATACAGTTAACGTTTAGTAGTCGAGTTCAACTTGAACAGTTTTGAAAGGTTTGCGTTTTCCTTTATTGAACTCGATAATTTCCGGGTATTGTTCTTCTCCTACTAATGTAATACGGGCAGAATCATCATTTATCCATTCCACGAATGCATTCGACTCATTTAGCCTTTTTCCATCATTGCTAATGATTCGATCAATCTTCTTATTCCCGGCTTTAATTCTGACGGAAGAAGGACCAAAAAAAGCAGGTTCACCTTTTTCTACAATTTCAATTGTATTCGTATTATCCGGTGAATGGCTTAATACTAGCGTGCGCTCTTTTATCTCCATATGGTAATAAAAATAGCCGGCAAATGAAATGATTGGTCCAAAAAACAAAATAAAAGCCCATATTAGACATCCCCATTTAGCACGCTTTTTCATGCGTGTAATATCATGCTCTATATCCACCAAAATCAGCCGCCTTTTTAATTATTTATCTGAATTTCCCTTTATTGGACGTAGTGATTTAACAATGTTTCTAAAGCGATGCAGCCTTTAACTTTTAACAATTGTGCATAAAAAGCTGTATAAAACATCGACGCAACAACTTTCATCGCTACTTGGCGCATTCTCAGAATTTATTCATTAGATTTCTTAATGATATGCAGCATTAGAAATACACTAACTAAAATAATGAATAACAGTAAAATCAATTCAATATTGTATATATCAAATTCGTTATGCCGGTACCATATTAGCAAGTAGCTTATACAGCTTACAAGATTTAAAGAAAATAGAATTCCCCATGCAGCTGCTTTGACCCTTTTATATAGCCCTTCACCAGCGAAATGCTTTATATAGAGGAAGCAGACAATAGAAAGTCCTGCTACGAGTAATACTAACTGAATAAAAGCTGTTGTTGATGATATTATAGTAATAGGCTCTTCCCAAGACATATCAACATAAATAACATTAGCTAAATTGATTATGGTAAGAATTAAAATCAAAAGTGAAACGTAAAAAAATAAAATCCACTCGCCTATAAAAATAATGGGGAAAAAAAATCTTCTCAATATTATGCTCCTCTCATTACTGTGGGTGTGGGACATCATTATATATTTTAACGAGGTTTACTGGAAATAGTTTCATATCAAAGGTAATATACAGCCTTTGCCAAAAATCAGGGTGGGCAAAAATCGAGTCATTATTTGTCGCAGCTATTAATGAAGCAAATTGAAATGGATGATTTATAAGCAGATCCCTTTCAGTGGATACAAGTCATTTGCGATATTTTGAATAATTCCCTCTCCGTCATAAAAAAGACACCTCCCATTGATTTTTTGGGAGCCCATGCCCAATTTCAACGAAAGGTGTTTTTATTTATGCCATGATTATAGTTGTTACAAAACGCTAAAAGTTCGATCGTATTCTTTTAATTCCGCCATTACGACAACTGTTCAATCCATCGCTCTGTTTCTTTTTGAAGCATTGTCCATTGTTCGTTTTTCACGAACTCTTTATTGATTAGATCACTTCCCGCTCCTACTACCGAGGCACCAGCTTCCAGGTAGCTATTCGCATTCGCCAGTGTGATTCCCCCTGTTGTCATAATGGCGATATGACTTAGCGGGCCTTTGACATCTTTAATGAAGCCTGGACTTAATGCCGAAGCAGGGAATAATTTAATCATTTCTGCACCAGCCATGTACGCTGTTTGCATTTCGGTTGGTGTAAATACGCCCGGAACGACGGCCAGGCCATTTTTCAGACTGTACTCCACAACATCCAAATTCAATGAAGGTGAAACGATAAATTGTGCGCCTGCATCAACAGCTTTCCTGCAGTCCTCTACAGTTAGCACCGTACCTGCGCCAACAATTACTTGATCGCTGAATTGCTGACGTGTTTCCTTAATGATTTCTGTCGCCTTTTCAGTATCCATCGTTATTTCAAGTGCTTTAATGCCGCCTAAAATGAGCGCTTCTATTAAAGATTGGCTCGTTTCATAAGGTATTTTTCGTAAAACCGGGATTAATTTCGCTGATTTCAATTCGTTATATAACATGTCGAACTACCTCTCAATCAATTCACGTTTTCCTAAAAATATTTCTACTTCCTCATAATAAGGTAATCCTTCATTATCACCTTGTACTTGTACGACCATCGCCCCTACCGCATTGGCGAATTTCATGATTTTCTCTATGTCCCAGCCCTGCAGTTTCCCGTACAAAAATGCTGCGCCAAAACCGTCTCCTGCGCCAACTGTATCAACGACTTTATTGACAGGGAACCCCGGGACAATAATCCACTTATTATCTTCAAAATAAGAAGCCCCTTTTGCTCCTTCCTTTACTATTACATGCTCAAAATTATAACCCGCCAAGCATTCAAATAGTCTGGCATCTTCATCTGTATCAAATAGGATTTCCAGCTCCTCGCGACCCGTCAGTAAATAATCCACATAAGGCAAATACTGAATGAGCGTCTGTCTCGCCTGCTCCTTTGACCATAGTTTCAAACGAATATTCGGGTCAAGGGCTACTTTCACGCCAGATCTCTTTGCAAATTGAATCGCTTTAAGAATCACTTGACGGTTTTGCTCTGTAATTGCCGGGAATACCCCTGAAACATGAAGGATTTTAGCATTTTTGATATAGTCCAACGGCAGATTTTCTACCGTCAATGTTTCTGTCGGCGATTTTTGGCGGTAGTAAAATGTTTTACTGTCACCTGATTCTTGAATTTCTTTAAAATTCAATGAAGTGGCATAGTCTTCCATCAATTTCACTTCCGAAATATCAATGCCTTCACCACGAACCGTATTCAAAATATGAAGCCCAAATTCATCTTTCCCGAGTCGGCTAATCCAGCCCGCTTTTGCACCTAGGCGAGCACAGCCAATCATGACGTTCAATTCTGCTCCACCGATTTTTCTTTCGAATTGGTGAACGAAACGCAGCGGTCCCTTTGCTGTAGGGTCAAAAGTAATCATGCCATCCCCAATTGTAATAATGTCCATACTTCTCCCTCACTGTCTTAAAATTAGCGACCCATCCAGCCACCATCAACAACTAATACATGACCTGATACATAATCGGACGCTTTCGATGCTAAAAATACAGCCGCCCCTGCGATATCCTCTCCTTGGCCCCATCGTCCTGCTGGAATACGCTCCAAAATTGACTGGTTACGCGATTCGTCATTACGCAGCGCTTCTGTATTATTTGTGGAAATGTATCCAGGCGCAATGGCATTCACTTGAATATTCTTCCCTGCCCATTCATTTGCCAATGCCTTCGTCAAGCCAGCTACCGCATGCTTACTCGTCGTATATCCCGGTACATTAATACCGCCTTGGAATGATAGAAGAGATGCAATATTTATAATTTTGCCGCTGCCATTCTCGATCATTTGATTGCCGATTTCCTGGCATAATGCAAACACAGCATGAATATTCACATTCATGACATTATGCCATTGTGCATCTGCATGATCCGCTGCTGGCTCGCGATGAATAATTCCGGCATTGTTCACTAAAATATCAATGCGGTTATTTTTTATAATTGGCTGCACTTTTTCGCGCAGTGTTGAGATATCACTTAAATCGATTAAAAATGTTTCAAATGTGCCGCCTAGTTCTGTAATTTGAGATTGTGTATGCTGCATATTATCTTGATGCCCAACTAATAAAACATGCGCGCCTGCAGATGCCAAGCCTATTGCAATTGCTTGTCCTATTCCTGTGCGGGCACCTGTGACCAATGCCGTTTTGCCTTTTAACGAGAAATAATCAAATTGAAAGCCCATTATTCTTTTACTTCCTTCCTATTTAAAAAGTATTCAAATGAACCAGAACCGAAAAGTACGCCAATGACGATTAAAACTAGTCCAATCCCATGCACATACGTTACTGGCTCCCCTAAAATAAGTGCAGATCCAACTAATGCAAAAAGTGTATTAAAATTTATAAATATAGCGGCTTTCGCTGCCCCGACCTGCGGGATTGTATTGTTGTAAAGCATATGTCCCACAGCTGTTGCGAGTGCACCTGAAATGATAAGCACGATCCAGAATGCTGTATTTGTATAAGGCATTTCCCTGAATCCATTCGGCTCAAAGATCATTCCTGTAATTGCCAAAATAATCGATCCTACTAAAAACATATACGCTGTCAAAAGTCTGGGATCTATTGTTTTTGATGCTTTTGAAATAATAATGAAACTGAAAACTTGCGAGAATATTGATAGAAATACAAGCAAATCTCCTACTGAAAATGCGGCAACTTCACCGCCGGATAATAGTACGGTTATAGAAATCCCCGCCATCCCTATCCCGAAACCGAGCCATTGAATAATAGTAGGCATGTTTTTCAGAAGCAGCGAACCTAGCACAGCCGTCAACATTGGCCCTGTACCAATGATCAGGCTAGCATTTGCGCCTGTCGTCATACTTACCCCAATAGCCATTAGAGAATGGTGAATCGCTACGTTCAACAAGGCTCCGATAAGTATGTAGCCCCATTCTTTTTTTGTTAAGCGCCTTATTAGCCCCATCGCTTTCAATATTGCAAATACGACAATGGCCGCGATGAAAATTCGGATGGACGTCATGGAGATTGGCGAAGCTTGGGTCGTTAAGTACTTGATTGCGGGTACATTCACCCCCCAAACAAACATGACCATAATCAGCACTGAATACGCCTTTTTATTCGCCATATTAAGCCCTCCCTATCGTCCTAGCCAGCCACCGTCCACAGCGATTGTAAAACCATGGATATAATTTGATGCATCAGATGCTAAAAAGATGGCCGCGCCTTGCATATCTTGCCCATTCCCCCATCGGTTTGCAGGGATGCGCTCCATTATTTGACGGCTTCGAACGGCATCATCCATCAAAGCTTCATTCATATCTGTCGCCATATAGCCTGGTGCAATACAGTTTACATTGACACCTTTAGATGCCCATTCGTTCGCTAAAGACTTTGTAAATTGCATAACGGCGCCTTTGCTTGCTGCATATGCCGGTACTGTTAACCCGCCTTGGAACGATAAAAGTGAAGCGATATTAATAATTTTTCCGCAGCCGCGCTCAAGCATCGGTTTGCCGAATACTTTGCATAAACTAAATACAGCATTTGCATTTACATTCATCACAAAATCCCAATCTTCCTGAGGGAAGTCCACTGCTGGATGCCGTTTTTGGACACCTGCATTATTTACCAGAATGTCAATTCCGCCTATCTCGGCAGTCACTCGTTCAAATAGTTGTTCATGCTCGCCAATGTTTGAAATATCGAACGGTACAGAAACCGATTTTACACCGTATGCTTCAATTTCCTGCACAACTTCCGGGCATTCAGTACGGGAAATGATCGCGACATTCGCTCCGGCGCTGGCAAGCCCAATGGCGATTTCTTTGCCAAGACCTCGGCTCCCGCCCGTTACTACTGCATTTTTGCCTTTCAAATTAAACAAGTTCGTTTTCATTGCTGTCCTCCCCAAATGCATACAGCACTTTTATCGCATCTGTTGGCGTAGTTAATAAGCTGAATCCTTCTTTTGCTTGTTCAGCACGTAATGTATGTGTAATGATTTCCTCAAATTGTTTATTTTTCACGAGCAAATCCAGCGCAAGTTCGATATCCCTCTTCGTATAGACACGGACAAATTGCATCGTTAATTCTTTAAACATTCCTTGCAGCAAATTTAGCTCTGCCGGTTTTTTATAGCCTGCCACAATGACAACCGTACCTTGTACTTTCACAATTTCCGTCAACTGTGCCAATACTGCAGGATGTCCGGCGCAATCAAATACATAATCGATTCCTGATTGATCTGTTAACTGGCCGATTGCATATTCCACATCGTCTTTACTAGGGTTTAATGTTGTAAACCCTAGCTCTGCCGCTTTTTTTAATCGCAGTTCATTATTTTCAATGACGACGATTTCAGAAGCCCCATATGCACGCAATGTTAGAGCTACACATAAGCCAATTGTCCCTGCACCATATACAACTGCACGATCCCCGGCCAAAAACCTTGCCTTTCTTACGGCATGCACCGCCACTGCGACAGGTTCAGCCAAGGCACCTGTTTTTAGCGATAATGCTTTCGGCAATTCAATTAATTTATCTTCATGGACAGCAACATATTCTGCCATTCCGCCATCCACATCTATGCCAACTAGCTTCAAATCATCGCATACATGGGATTGTCCCGATAAGCAAGGAATACATTCACCGCAGCTGAGAAGCGGATTTACCGTCACCTTTGTCCCGATCGGATAATGCGGATGTTCACTTGCCACTGTTGCAGAAAATTCATGTCCGATTATTAGCGGTGCTTTGGCCCTTGGATGTGTCCCTGCAAAAATATTCAAATCCGTTCCGCATATTCCAGCAAACGCATTTTTCAATAATACATAGTTTTCCGGTATTTCCGACTTTGGAACTTCACGATATTCCACGACTTGCGGATTTTCATAGACAATTGCTTTCATAAACTATCCTCCATTATTAAAATAAGAGGCTGTCTTTAATACCCATTAGACAGCCCCTCCATCATTACTTAATAAATCCTAATAAAGTTGGTAACCACAATGAAAGTGATGGAATATATGTTACTAATAACAATACCGCCGCTGTAACTAAGAAAAATGGAATTAACGGTTTAATCACTTGTTCTATTTTCAGTTTCGCGACACGTGCCCCAACGAATAATACTGGACCTACCGGCGGTGTGATCGTACCAATACTCAAGTTGAACACCACCATGATCCCGAAGTGCACCGGATCCATGCCGAATTGCAGAACAATCGGCAGGAAAATTGGCGTGAAGATTAAAATCGCCGGTGTCGGATCCATAAATGTCCCAACGATTAACAGCACGATATTCATAATGATTAAAATGACAATCATATTATCAGTAAATCCTAATAGAACATCCGCAATCAATTGCGGGATTCCTGTAAAGGCCATTACCCATGACATGATTGTTGATACACCAATAAGGAAAATTACGATGGCTGTCGTGCGTGTCGATTCCAGTAAAATCCTCGGCAGCTCTTTCACTTTGATTGTCCTGTATAAAAATGAAAGCAGCAGTGCATAAACAACTGCGATTGCCGAGCCTTCTGTTGCCGTGAATGCCCCCTTAATAATCCCGCCGATAACAATCACGATTAATAGTAAACTCGGAATCGCATCGACGAAAACTTTTAAGGCTACTTTAAATGGCACTTTTTCATCGCTCTTATAGCCTTTTCTCTTTGCGATAAAATAAGCAACAAGCATACAGCCGATTCCCCATAAAATACCCGGTACATAACCGGCCATAAATAATGCCGCAATAGAAGTTCCACCACTGACCAATGAGAAGACGATCAATGTATTACTTGGAGGAATAAGCATACCAGTCGGTGCTGATGCAATATTTACGGCCGCACTGAATGATTTGTCATACCCTTCTTTTTCCTGCATAGGCGCCATTGTAGAGCCTACTGCAGCAGCGGCAGCTACCGCTGAACCCGAAATCGAGCCAAACATCATATTTGCCAGTACATTTGTTTGTGCGAGCGATCCTGGCATACGTCCAGCCAATACTTTTGCGCAGTTTACTAGCCGCATCGCAATCCCGCCGTTATTCATAATGACTCCGGCTAAAATGAAGAATGGGATCGCCAACAATGTGAATGAATTCATCCCCGTAAACATTCGTTGTGCAGATGTTTGTAATGCATTCTCAGGTCCTAGTATCGAAAACATCGCAAGTACAGAAGCAATACCAACACTAATGCTGATAGGTGCTCCAATGATTAAGAAAAATGCGACACCGAGAAATAATATTAAACCTGCTATCCCTGCTGTCCCCATAATTGATCTCCCCCCAACGTATCCCTATATAATTTCCAATGGTTTCTTTGTTTTTGCAATGACGTAAATATTGTATAAGCAGTAAAAGATAATAAAGAATCCGCTTACAGGCATAACTGCATATAAATAGCCAACTGGTACATTTAACGCTGCAGACATTTGTGTCCATGCAATTTTCGTCGTTGTTAATCCACCTGAAATTAATACGAGCGCCGAGAAAGCAATAATACTTATTTCAATAAATACTTGGGCAGTCATCCGGATTTTTTTTGGCATGCTATCTTGGACAAACTCGATGCGCATATGCCCATTTTCTCCGAATACAAATGCCGCACCGAACATGACAAGCCAAACAAAACAATATTTCGCCAATTCCTCGGAAAAAGCACTTGGATCGTTTAAAACAAATCGGGTGAATACTTGCCATGTTACAAGTAAAACCAATGCGCCAAATAAAATGATACATATTGTTGAAAGTATTTTATCCAATACTTTTTTTAGTAATTCCAATCAAGCCACCACCTATTATTGTGTTCTCGCTGCTTGAACTTTTTCGTATAAAGCTTTCGCATTTTCGCTTACTAATTTTGATTCGACAACTGGCTTTGTTGCTTCACGGAAAGCTTCTACATCCGCTTCATTAAAAATCGCCCCTGCTGCTTCAGCATCTGCAATCGCCTTTTTCACATCTTCATCCCACATTACAACTTCCCGATCAATCGCCACTAAAAGCTCCTCTTTAAAAATTTCCTGGTGTTCTTCCGACATACCATCAAATAATTTAGAGTTTACTAGTAAATAATCCGGGAACATTAAATGTTTTGTGTAAGAATAGTATGGCGCGATTTCCGCGTGCTTTAAATTCGAGTAAATCAATTCGTTGTTTTCTCCGCCTTCAATGACACCTGATTGAATTGCTGTATATACTTCACCTTGTCCCATTGGTGTGCCTGTCCCGCCCATTTGGCTCATCATTTGAATATTTGTGTCAGATTCGATAATTCGGATTTTCATGCCTTTTAAATCTTCCGGTGTATTAACTGGCTTTTCCTTGTTATAAACATTGCGTACACCAGAGTGGAAAGCCCCGGCAACAAATAGCCCTTGATCTTTTAATGAACCGTATAGATCGCCAACAACTTCCTGGTCGTTCAGCACTCCCATTTGATGCTCAGCTGAATCAAAAACGTATGGCAAATTGAACACCGAGAAGTCTTCGTTAAAGTTTTCCAATAAGCTTCCTGCCACTAGAGACATTGCAATTGTTCCTGTTTGCACAAGCTCAATTGTTTCGCGCTGAGCCCCTAGCAATTCATTCGGGAAAATTTCCACAGAATAGGCGCCATCTGTACGTTCATTGAATTTCTCGCCGAACTCCTTCATCGCTTTATACTGCGGATGATTCTCTGGCTGATTGAACGCTAATTTCAATACTTCCCCCTTGCCTGATTTCTCCGATGCCCCGGCCTCGCCTGAATCATCGCTGTCCCCGCAAGCCGTTAATACTGCTAAAATTAAAACAAATAAACTTAACGTCCAAAACTTTTTCGTGAATTTTGACATTTTTCCTATCCCCTTTAAATTTATTTTATTGAATTGACCGGATAATGTACTTCTTGTCCTTCCAAATATCTGACCGCTTCCTTAGCAACTTTCCTTTTTAATTCTTGTGCAGCTTGTTTAGAGTACCAAGCCATATGAGGTGTAACTATTACTTCATCCAATTGAAGCAATGGGGATTTCAGGTCGATTGGCTCTGTTTCGCTGACATCCAATCCCGCCCCTGCGATTTCCCTGTTTACGATCGCTTCATATAAAGCTGCTTCATCAATAATCCCACCCCTGGAAACATTGATTAAATAACTGTGTGGCTGCATCGCCTTGAACACTTCTTTATTAAACATATGGTATGCACCATCGGAAGGGCAGTGAATCGAGATGATATCCGCTGTTTGTATTAATTGATCGAAAGATGTAAATTCAACAAACTGCAGATCCCCGGCTAATGCTTTTTGTTGTTTGGATGGATCAAATGCAATGACCTTCATTCCAAGACCGTGAATTTTTTTGGCAAAAGCGCTGCCAATTCTGCCCAAACCGACTATGCCTACTGTTTGCTCGCTATGTCTGAAAATCGGGATGCTCGTTTGATAATCCCATTGACCATTTTTCACTTGGCCATTCATAAACGGTATTTTTCGAGTAAGCGCTAACATTAATGCCAGTGCATGGTCAGCTACTTCATGTGTCCCATAATCAGGAACGTTGCAAACTTGGATGCCATGCTTTGTTGCCGCTTCTAAATCAATATTATTTACACCGACCCCATAACGGATAATAAGCTTTAAGTTCGGTAAACTCGCCAATACTTTTTCAGTAAAAGGTGCGTATTGATTTATAATGACAACGGCTTGCTTACAGTTTTGGATGACATCTTCTTCTGTTTTATTTTGTTGAAGCTCAAATTCTATTTTGGCTTCATCTAAAATTGATCGTTCAATTTCAATGCTTGCGTGATCACAATCGGAAATAATAACTTTCACCATGTGTGCCTCCTTATTTCAAATCTTTCATCGCAACATGATCCATATCATCAAAATCTAAGTTCTCCCCGCACATTCCCCAAATAAATGTATAGTTTTTTGTGCCAATTCCAGAGTGAATCGACCAGCTTGGCGATAGTACAGCCTGTTCATTGGCAACTACTAAATGGCGTGTTTCATCCGGCTGGCCCATTAGGTGAAATACCCGTGTATCCTCTTCCATGTCAAAATAGAAATAAACTTCCATGCGGCGCTCATGTGTATGGCACGGCATCGTATTCCAGCCACTGCCTTCTTCAAGCACCGTCATCCCCATGCTTAATTGACATGTCTCCAGTACGTCCGGATGAATAAATTGATTAATAACACGTTTGTTCATATTCTCGGATGTCCCCATCGGACGCTTTATTGCTTTTTCAAAACCGATTTTTGTTGTAGGATACGCTTTATGCGCTGGACAGCAATTCACATAAAATTTTGCAGGATGCCCGGGATCACTTGACTCAAAAGCTAAATCACGTGTGCCACGGCTTATGTAAAGTGCCTCTTTATTGTTGATTTCATAAATTTCCCCATCGCATTTAATACGACCAGGACCGCCGATGTTAATAACGCCCATTTCCCGGCGCTCTAGAAAATACTGTGCCGCCAACTCTTTGCCGGCGTCCAATGTTACGCTTTTTCCGACTGGCATAACCCCTCCGTAAATGATGCGGTCCACATGGCTGTAGACGAAATTCGCTTCATCTTCAACAAAAACCGTTTCAAGCATAAATTGGTCACGCAGCTTCTCTGTCGTATATTGTTTAAAATCTTCTGGATGGTGTGCATAAAGAATTCTCACTTTAAATCCCCCTCAAATAATAGTAAACGCTTTCACTTGTTCCACAATGTAGAACTAAGTTCCAAATATATTTTAATTATATTATTATTTTCGTAATTTTCAAGATAAATATTTTATTCTGAATATATTAATTGCAAATTTATTGAGTTAGTATAAAGTTTACAAAGGAATTTAACTTCGAATATGATATTAGGTAAATGGAATTTATAAGGAAGGTGGGTCAACATTGGCAACTGTACAATCAATTGAACGCGCTTTTAATCTTTTGGAGCACTTGTCCGGCCATCCTCATGGCATGCAGATTACACGATTGGCCGAGGAAACTGGCTTATCCAAAAGTACAGTTCACCGTTTGCTTTCAACGTTAATCGAGCTTAAATATGTAAAGCAGGACATGGATACAGAGCGCTATACAATTGGCTATAGAGCTTTGTATTTATCGAGGAATTTAATAAATACATCAAGTTTAATCGCCACTGCCAAACCATATTTGCAAAAGTTAGTTGAAGACATCAATGAAACGATACATTTATGTGTTGTGGAGCATGAGGAAGTTGTTTACATCGATAAAATCGAAAGCAATCAGACGATACGCATGTCATCAAGAATTGGAAGCCGTGCCCCTCTATACTGTACTGGGGTCGGTAAAATGATTTTATCGGGTAAAACAGATGAAGATGTTTTTGATATTGCGGGTCGAATTGAATTTATCAAAAAAACGCCAAATACAATTATTACATATGATGAATTTATCGAGGAAATATTTCAAATCAGGCGACAAGGCTTTGCATTGGATGATGTAGAAAACGAAGAGGGGATTCGTTGTATAGCAGTGCCGATTTATGATTTTTCAGGTGAAATCGTTGCCAGTTTCAGTGTTTCCGGTCCTTGCAGCCGTATCACTTTGGATTGGATTCAATCTGGGCTGGCAGAAAAACTCAGTATAACAGCTAAGGAAATTTCCCTTCAATTAGGTTTTAGAAACTGAATGCAATTTTTATTAAATTTTTGCTTTTAATAATACAAAGAGAGCTCCCAAAAAATTTCGGGAGTTCTCTTTTTTAATGTCCAGCCGGCTTACTCTTCTTCATGAAGAATGAACAATCAAACCTACTACCGAAACCACGGTGGCCGCTTCTTTTCCCGATCTGAAAAAGGGTAGTACCTTTTTCCGTTTTCATTGGAAAAAGATATTTTCAGGCATTCTGTTTTCTTAGAGATTTGCACTTGCTATAGTAAAGACAGGAGGTGAAAAATTGCAGCAATCAAGGCATTATTTATTTGTCAAAACATTGATGAACCGCATTAAAAAGGATGATTTTGACTCACCCGCAATCGAGCAGGAATTTTACCGACTAGAGGCTGGATTATCGGGAGAACAAAAGTTAACAAGGTTGCTTTCGGACTATCATTTTAAAACAGCTTCCCATATTTTCTATAATTTTGAATGTATCAATACAAAAGGCTTCACTCACCAAATGGACGCCTTGCTCATCACACCGAATTTTGTCGTCGTCATGGAAGTCAAACAAATGTCCGGTACCCTTTTCTACAAACCCGCCTTGCATGAATTTTCCCGTGTACAGGACAATGTCAGTGAAAATTTCCCCAATCCTTTTGACCAAGCGTATCGTCACCAGCTTTTTTTGGAACACCAATTCAAAGCATGGCAAATTTCGATTCCCGTTTACCACATTGTCGTTCTGGCAAATTACCGCGCCACACTCGATCATTCCCTTACCAGTTTCCCGATTATGCATTTGAGCGGCATCCCGAGATTTATCGAAAAACTATATAAGCAGCACACAAATCCTCGTACGAACATTACTTTTCTGCAAAATCAATTAGAGCAATTATATGAACAGCTTCCCCCTCGCAGGACAATCGAAAAGCACCGGCTTCGCAATGGCGTTCTCTGTAAACAGTGCGACTATGTCAATGAAATGCATTATAGGCAAGGTTATTTTATCTGTCCGGTTTGCGGAATGAAAAGTAAAGAAGCATTATACGAAACTTTTCTGCAATACCGAATTTTAGTCGGCCCCCGGATCACGAATAAAGAGTTCCGAGAGTTTTTTAGTATTCCCTGTATCCATATCGCTTCGAAACTACTGGCGAAAGCAGGATTGGAAAAGCACGGGGTGAATAAAGGGACGTATTATTTGATTCCGGAGAGGTTTGAGTAGATGGAAAGCTGCGGGAATTTTACAATGAAATTAAAGGAAGTGACGCCAATGAAAGAAAAACAAAGCCGAAAGCGGTTAGATGCATAAACTAAAGAATTCATCATTAAATCCGTCGTGGAAGATGAGGCAAAAATTTCGGATTTAGCAGGTCAATACGAAGTCGGCCCTTCTACCATTCATAAATGGGTGAAACAATATCACGAGTCGCAAAGCGAAGGTGCTTCATACTTGATTCCAGTGAGCGATGTGGAGAAATTAAAGGCAGCGTACGAGAAAAAATGCGTGCGTTGGAAGAAGAGAATGAGATTTTGAGAAAGGCTATGGAGTTTGCTCAAAAAAACAAGTGAGCTGGTTGAAGACAAAGTACTCAGAATGATGTTCAGCGCCACATTTCTAGTTATAGGGATGTGGCATTTTTAATTGAACGGATTTTTCTATATATACCCGTGTTATTGATTTACCTTGGCTCAAGGGTTTTTCTAATATATCTGTAAATGTTCTAATATAAATTTATTTGTTCTAATATATTGCCGGTTTTCTAATATAACTGCCCCATGTGCTAATAAGTACTCCGGATGGGCTAATAAAGCTTATACATGTTCTAATATCCTGCTGCCATTTTCTAATAAACCACTCATTTGTTCTAATAAAATCAAGGCACGCTTTTTCCTCGCCCATTTCACCGGCAAATCTAGCTGTCATTGATCCTAAACAAGAGGAACCTCTAATATCCGGCCAATTTCTTCTAATACCGCTCTTACTTCTTCTAATAACCGGCTCAATTGTTCTAATAAAAGAGGTGCCCTTGCCCTGCCCAGAAACTTGCTTTTGCCCGCACACTTGCCCATTGAAATCGGTTCCGCCCTTGCCTTACTCAAAAACTTGCCGCAATCTCTGACTTAAACCGTTGCCCGGCACCCGCAACTCAACCCTTCCCCTCCCAATAAAAAGCACCCGCCACAAAAGCGAGTGCTCAAACATAATCCATTATTTAATATTGTAGAAAGAATTCAATCCTTCAAAACGGCCAGTTGATCCCAATTGATCCTCGATGCGCAGTAATTGGTTGTACTTCGCAACACGGTCTGTACGAGACGGTGCACCTGTTTTGATTTGTCCTGCGTTTGTTGCTACCGCGATATCTGCGATTGTATTGTCTTCTGATTCGCCTGAACGGTGAGAAATTACTGCTGTATAGCCAGCACGTTTTGCCATTTCGATCGCTTCGAAAGTTTCTGTTAATGTACCGATTTGGTTCACTTTGATTAAAATCGAGTTGCCAACGCCTTCTTCGATACCGCGCGATAATTTTGTCGTGTTTGTTACGAACAGATCGTCACCAACTAATTGTACGCGGTCACCGATACGCTCTGTTAATAGTTTGTGGCCAGCCCAGTCGTTTTCGTCCAAGCCGTCTTCGATTGAGATGATCGGGTATTTAGAAGTTAATTCTTCATACCATGCAACCATTTCTTCAGAAGTTTTTTCTACGCCTTCACCAGCTAAAACGTATTTGCCAGTTTCTTTGTTGTAAAGCTCAGAAGAGGCAACGTCAAGTGCGATACGAATATCATCGCCCATTTTGTAGCCGGCTTTTTCTACCGCTTCAATAATAACAGTGATCGCTTCTTCGTTTGAACTTAAGTTTGGCGCGAAACCGCCTTCGTCACCTACTGCTGTGTTGTAGCCTTTACCTTTTAAAACGGCTTTTAAGTTATGGAAAACTTCCGTACCCATACGCAATGCTTCTTTAAATGATTTTGCACCAACCGGCATGACCATGAATTCCTGAATATCTACGTTGTTGTCTGCATGTTCACCCCCGTTGATGATGTTCATCATCGGCAATGGCAATTGTTTTGAATTGAAGCCGCCAAGATATTGGTATAGCGGAATATCCAAGTAGTCTGCAGCTGCGTGCGCTACTGCCATTGATACACCTAGAATCGCATTTGCACCTAATTTGCCTTTGTTTTCTGTCCCGTCAAGCTCGATTAACGCTTGGTCGATTACAACTTGGTCCAATACTGAATATTGGCCTTCCAATTCCTCAGCGATAATTGTGTTTACGTTTTCTACCGCTTTTTCAACACCTTTACCTAAGTAGCGGCCTTTATCTCCATCGCGCAATTCGACTGCTTCATATTCGCCAGTAGATGCACCTGATGGCACGATTGCACGGCCAAATGCACCTGATTCTGTGAATACTTCTACTTCCACTGTTGGGTTACCGCGAGAGTCCAAAACTTCGCGAGCGTATACTTGAGTAATGAATGGCATAATAAAATTCTCCTCTGTCAATAAATTTATTAGTTGCTTGCCCGAAAAACACAAGCAATATAATCAACCGCGCAAAAAATTACTTTTCGCTTGGCATAACTAACGATTTCCCCGTCATTTCAGCAGGCTGCGGAATATGCAGCAAATCAAGCATTGTCGGTGCCAAATCCGCTAAAATTCCATCTTCATGCAGCATGGCACCAGGCTTTGTCACGATTACCGGCACCGGGTTTGTCGTATGTGCCGTCATTGGCTGATCGTCAAGAGTCACTACTTCATCCGAGTTGCCATGGTCTGCTGTAATAATCGCATGACCGCCTTTTGCAATAATCGCATCCACGACTTTCCCCAGGCACTCGTCTACTGCTTCAATCGCTTTAATCGTCGGTGCGAGCATGCCGGAATGCCCGACCATATCCGGGTTGGCAAAGTTTAAAATAATCGCGTCAAACTTGTCCGCCGCAATTGCATTCAGCAATGCATCCGTTACTTCATAGGCGCTCATCTCCGGCTTTAAATCATATGTCGCAACTTTTGGCGATGCGATTAAAATTCGTTCCTCCCCGGCAAAAGTATCTTCACGACCACCGCTCATAAAGAATGTCACATGCGGATACTTTTCTGTTTCCGCGATGCGCAGCTGAGTTTTTCCTGCTTTTGAGATTACTTCACCGACTGTATTGACTAAGTTGTCATTTTCGTATGCGACATCCGCTACAACGTCATCACTGTAATGTGTAAACGATACGAATTTCAGATTCGTCGGATGATTTTCAGAGCGTTGCATAGCGTCAAATTTTTCATTCGTCATTAAAGACGATAATTGAATCGCACGGTCCGGACGGAAGTTGAAGAATATAACCGCATCGTTCGTGCTGATCGTTGCGGCAGGTCTTCCTTCTTCTGTCACGACAAACGGCACGACGAATTCATCAGTCAATTCACGTTCATACGAAGACTCGACACCTGCTGTTGCAGTGGAAGCTGTTTGACCGATACCATCAACTAACGCATTGTACGTTAAGCCGACACGTTCCCAGCGGCGGTCACGGTCCATTGCATAATAGCGGCCATGAATCGATGCGAACTTCCCGATCCCGATTTCTTTCATTTGTTTTTCTGTTTCAAGAATATATCCAAGTGCTGTCGTTGGACCGACATCACGTCCATCAAGGAAACCGTGGACATACACTTGCTCCAGACCATTTGCTTTCGCCAATTTTAACAAGGCAAAAAGATGCTCATAATGGCTATGAACACCGCCATCTGAAAGCAGACCCATTAAATGGAGCTTTGAACCATGTGCTTTCGCATGTTCAACCGCCGCAAGAAATGATTCATTCCGGAAAAAATCGCCTTCGCGGATCGATTTATGGATGCGTGTCAAGCTTTGATAGACGATGCGTCCGGCACCGATATTTAAGTGCCCTACTTCAGAGTTCCCCATCTGGCCATCCGGCAGACCTACCGATTCACCGCTCGCGATCAATGTAGCGTGAGGATAGGCATTCCAATAACGGTCAAAATTCGGTTTGTTCGCTTGTGCAACGGCATTGCCCTTTACTTCTTCGCGAAAAGCAAAACCGTCCAAAATAATTAATGCAACAGGTTGTTTAGGCATTTGCTGCCGCCTCCAATAATTTCATAAATGATTCTGTTTGTAAGCTTGCACCACCTACTAAAGCGCCATCAATATGCTCTTTTGACAATAATTCCTCAATATTTTCGGGTTTTACACTGCCGCCGTACTGAATGCGGATTTTCTCAGCTGTATCTTTTCCGTACAATGTTTCTACTGCTAAACGGATTGCGCCGCATACTTTGTTGGCATCGTCGGCAGTTGCGGTTTTCCCTGTTCCAATCGCCCAAATCGGTTCATAGGCAATGACCATATGCTCTACCTCAACTGCTGCAAAGCCCTCTAAAGCTTTCGTAACTTGGCTTGCCACTTTCGCTTCCGTTTTATCGGCTTCACGTTCTTCCAATGTTTCGCCACAGCAAATGATCGGCACGATGCCATGATTCAATGCTGCACGCACTTTTTTATTCACGGCTTCGTCTGTTTCATTGAATAGTTCGCGACGCTCCGAATGCCCCAAAATAACATAATCGACATTGATATTCGAAAGCATTGCAGGGCTAATTTCTCCCGTAAATGCACCTTCATCTTCAAAATGCATGTTTTGTGCGCCAATGGCAAGCGACGAATCTTCCGCCGCCACGACTAAAGTCGGCAAATAAAGTGCCGGTGAGCAAATGACTGCATCCATTTTTTCCGGAGAAGGAATCGCCTGTTGAATTTCCTCGACAAAATCAACCGCCTCATCAAATGATTTATACATTTTCCAGTTTCCTGCTATGATTGGTTTTCGCATTTCAGAATCCCTCCATTTAATCAATTATCCCCCTGCATAATTGCATTTAAATCCACTATATCCGCCAGGGGCCTAACTTGTATCAGTGCGGTAACATACTGAAAACAGTTAAGTTATTTATCGTTTAACGCTACAATGCCTGGCAATTCCTTGCCTTCCATTAACTCCAATGATGCACCGCCGCCTGTTGAAATATGGTCCATTTGTGATGCAACTTCGAATTTTTCCACCGCTGCCGCTGAATCTCCGCCGCCGATAATTGTGTAGCCTTCTGTTTGCGCCATTGCCTCAGCGACTGTTTTCGTGCCATTTGCGAATTTTTCCATTTCAAACACACCCATTGGCCCGTTCCAAATGATAAGCTTTGACTGTTTAATCACTTCAGCATAGTTTGCCGCTGTTTTCGGTCCGATATCAAGCCCCATCCAGCCGGAAGGAATCGCATCAATTCCCACTACCTTTGTAGCCGCATCTTTTGAAAACTCGTTTGCCACGACTGCATCGACAGGCATGTGCAGCTGAACGCCTTTTTCTTTCGCTTTTTCGATAAAACCTTTCGCAAGCTCGATTTTGTCTTCTTCAAGCAATGAATTTCCGATATTATGCCCCATCGCTTTTACGAATGTAAATACGAGGCCGCCGCCGATAATCAAATGATCCACTTTGTCCAATAAATTTTCGATGACGCCTATTTTATCTTTCACTTTCGCACCGCCGATAATCGCCGTAAATGGCCGTTCCGGATTGGATAATGCTTTCCCTAATACGTCCAGCTCTTTTTCCATTAGCAAGCCAGATACAGCCGGTACATGCTTTGCGATGCCTTCAGTGGAAGCATGTGCGCGGTGAGCCGCCCCGAATGCATCGTTTACATAAAGGTCCGCCAATTTCGCAAACTCCTTCGCCAATGCTTCGTCGTTCTTCTCTTCCCCTTTATGGAAGCGCACGTTTTCAAGAAGAATAATGTCTCCGTCCTGCATGCCGTTTACTGCCGCTTCAACTTCCGCACCGACTGATTCATCCAGCTTTTTCACAGGCTTGTTCATCAGTTCAGATAAGCGTGCGCCCACAGCTGTCAAGCGCATATCTTCATTCACTTCGCCTTTTGGGCGGCCGAGATGGGATGCTAAAATCACTTTAGCTCCTGCATTCACCAATTGTTCAATTGTTGGAATGGCTGCACGAATACGCGTATCGTCCGTAATATTGCCTTCTTCCATCGGCACATTGAAATCGACCCGTACAAATACACGTTTCCCTTTTACATCTGCATCATTCATTGATTTCTTTAAAAACATAAAGAAAATCCTCCTTCATCATTCTTCAACTAAAATGTTATTTGATTTATAATGCTCGCTTGTTCAAATAGTATCAAAATTTGGTAAGGCTGTCTTGTAATGCCCTTATATATTATCCGAAAAAAAGAGCGGTCGGGTAAGTCCCTGCCGCTCTTTTACCCTTATATATTATAAGGCGTATACCTATTAAAGGCTATACTTTTTATGTTGAATAACAATTAATATGTCACATTTTTTCTTCGTTTACGAAAAAGTATGTCACAATAGATTTTCCGCCTAGCACTGAATGATTACGCTTCTTCCATTCCTTGTGCTGCAATATACAATGCTAAATCCATTAAACGAGTTGAGTAGCCGATTTCGTTGTCATACCAAGATACAACCTTCGCCATGCGGTTTTCCATTACCATTGTTGATAAGCCGTCAATTGTTGATGAGGCCGGGTTACCATTATAGTCAATCGATACTAACGGTAATTCGTTGTAAGCAAGAATGCCTTTTAAGTCGCCTTCTGATGCTTCTTTTAATGCCGTGTTGATTGAATCTGCAGTTACGTCTTTATCCAATTCAACAACTAAGTCAACACATGAAACGTTTGGCGTCGGAACACGCATCGAGAAGCCATCCAGTTTGCCTTTTAATTGCGGCAATACTTTTGATACTGCTACCGCTGCACCTGTAGTTGTCGGAATCATTGATACTGCGCCTGCACGTGCACGACGCGGGTCAGAGTGCGGGAAGTCAAGGATACGCTGGTCATTTGTATAAGAGTGGATCGTTGTCATCATACCACGCTTGATACCGAATTTTTCATCCAATACTTTTGCAAGCGGCGCTAAACAGTTTGTCGTACAAGAAGCATTTGAAATGACATTTTGCGATGGGTCATAATCTTTATGGTTAACGCCCATTACATATGTTGGCATATCGCCTTTTGCTGGTGCTGAAAGAATCGCTTTTTTTGCGCCGGCTTCGATATGTTTCGATACTTCTTCCATCGAACGCCATCTGCCAGTACATTCTAAAACAACGTCTACACCAAGGTCACCCCATGGTAATTTTGCAGGATCTTTTTCCGAAAGCACTTGAATGCGCTTGCCGTTTACGATAAATGCATCTTCTTCTGCTTGAACGTCTGCATCATAAACTCCATGTACCGAGTCATACTTTAATAGATGCGCCAACTGTCCAGCATCCGTTAAATCATTTACCGCAACTACTTCAAATTCCTCGTGCTTTAAAGCTTCACGGAATACTAAACGTCCGATTCGACCAAATCCGTTAATTGCTAATTGTAATGCCATGTGTAATTCCTCCAATATCTTTATTATTTAAACAGTATGTGTAATGGACATACTTTTAAAAACACTTTAGTTCTTAATGATTGTTTTTGCGGTTTGTTCATCTGTTATTAAAATCGTTTGTGCTGCAGCGTTTTTGAAATACGCTTGAATGGCAGCCGCCTTGTTTAGCCCTGCTGCAATCGCGATCACGTTTCGTGCTTTATTCACTTGCTCAAGTTGGATGCCGATTGTACGAATATGATGAACAATGTCGCCTTCCGCATTAAAATAATAGCCAAAAGCCTCGCCAACTGCTCCTTTTTGTTCGAGCGTTTGCTGCTCCTGCTGTGAACTATTGCGACGAAGCGCCATTTCCTGTGCTGCGCCAATACCATGCACGACAATATCTACCTCGTCATACATTGTCATCATCTCTTCAATGATCGGCTCATGCTTCATCGCTTCATACGCCTGCTCGCTTAAATGCTCCGGCAAAAACAATGTCCGATATGTCGCGCCGCATCTTTTCGCAAATTTTGAGACGACAGTATTTGCCTGGAATGTCATCTCGTCGCCCATACCGCCGCGGGCTGCAATAAACTTTGCATCGCTGAGCACTGTACTCGGCGTTAAATATTCTTTCATCGAAGCGACACTGCTTCCGCCTGTCACGGCAATTTTGTCTTTGCCTTCCGCTTTTTGCAGAAGTATTTGTACAGCTTCTTTGCCTAGCTGCTGCATTACTGCAATATCTTGTTCAACATCGCCTGCAACTATGATTACGCGTGCGATGCCAAACCGTTTAGCGAGCTGTTGTTCCATTGCCACAATACCCGACAGTTCCCGATACAATTCGGAAAGCTGTTCCAATACTTCATACCCTTTTGGCGTACAAATCATGCCCTTTTTCTGAATCGAAATCAATTGCTGTTCGCTTAATACGGTTGTTTCGTTGCGGATATCGCGCTCTGTTAAATCAAGCTGTTCTCCTAAAGCGCGTCTGCCAATCGGCCCAAATGTCGCTAATGTCTTTAATACACGAAACCTTTTTTGAAAAAGTGCATCGATTTCAGGCATTAATTTACGCTCTGCTTCAAAAAAAGAAACATTGTCCAAAAAATCACCTACTTGAGTTTGTTGGACATATTTTGCCCCACTTAATTATTTTTAGTCCCACAGCAGACAAAAAAATAATTTCTGCCTTTATTATAAATTGAATAATAATGATTTGCAACACATAGCCTAGCATATTTACGAATATTTTACAAAAGGCGGAAGCAGCTAATCCGCTAGCGCCTCATACAATGTCGCATAATCAAGCTGCCCGTATTGGATCACTTTGCCGTCTCGTTCAACGACCGGAATCATGATCATATATTTTTCGTGCATTTCGTCATCATCTTCAATATTATATTGTTCGATTGCAAAGTCGATGTCTTCCTGCACAATTTTCAATGTGTGCAAACCTTCCACGCAGAGCTCGCAGTTCGGTCTTGAATAAAATTTGACGATCAATGGCGTTTCCCCCTTTTCGCATTATTATAGCCAACGAAATTCTAGTTGGAAATAAAAGACTTTGATGTTTTGAAATTTATCGG
This sequence comes from Solibacillus silvestris, assembly GCF_051967575.1. Lineage (NCBI taxonomy): Bacteria > Bacillati > Bacillota > Bacilli > Caryophanales > Caryophanaceae > Solibacillus > Solibacillus silvestris. The sequence goes on along the minus strand of NZ_JBQCJW010000010.1, from coordinate 72,167 downwards.
AAAATCGCCACATTAAAATGGCATCTTACCGAAAAAGAGTAAGATGCCATTAAATCAGCGATCAAAACTTCCTGCCCGCACCTCCGCCAAATGAGCCGCCACCGCCGAAGCCACCAAAGCCTCCTGACGAACCTCCGCTGCCGAAACCTCCGCCAAAGCCTCCCGGGAATCCGCCACTGCGGTATACACGTCGCGCAGTTCTGCGACGCCCGCCAGGACCGCCGCCACCGCCTATTTTCGAAATGATGAGATAGAGAATAATAATAAATATAATGACCCCTATCGAAATGCCTTCTCCATCATCCGATGAAACAGGCTTCACTAAATCAGCGCCTCCCGCTTCACCACCCATTTCCTCATAAAAAACGGAAAAAATATTCGCAAAGGCATTTGTATAATCCCCATTTTTTAAATATGGCATCATATACTCATCAATCATGCCGCCAAGCTTCCCATCGGGGTAGTCGCCTTCCAAGCCGCCCCCGACCGTAATCCAAACATCATTTTTCTCTGGTCCTTGCTCAGTCGTGGCAAAAATCAGCATGCCATTATCGGTTTCTGAATTACCGATTCCCCATTTCCGAATCGTTTCTGTGCCGAATTCATATGGATCCAGCCCTCCGATTGTATCGATTGTCATCATTACAATGACATTGCCTGTCGAGCCTTCCAGCGCTTTTGCGGATTGAATGAGATTTTGTTCGACATCGTCGGATAATACATTTGCATAATCATAGACGTATGAGTTGTAGGCTGGTTTTTCAGGTATGACCGCCATTGCCTGAAGCGGTAATAGCGTTAACAATAAAAATAGCGAGACGATCACTCTCATATGCAGTCCCCCTTTAGAAGCTACGGACGATGCCGACACCTCCTTGATTACTTCGATCATTTCTTATTTATGAACATGCTTAATGATGATAGCCAAATTTCTGCATTATACTTTTAAATTAATTTAATCGCCTTTTCCAAAATCAACAGCCGGTGTTTCTTCCACACCGTCTTTAATTTCAAAATAATCTTTTTGGTCAAAGCCGAACATGCCTGCGATCAAATTTCCCGGAAATCGGCGAACATCATTATTAAATTGCTGGACCGTATCATTATAATCTTTCCGTGCCACAGCCAAACGATTTTCCGTCCCGGCCAATTCATCCATTAAGCGTGTAAATTGCACATCCGCCTTTAATGTCGGGTAGTTCTCGATTACAACCATTAATCGTGATAAAGCTGAAGCTAAATCATTGTTTGCGTCTGCCGCCTCTTCAACTGTATTGGCATTGCCGTATTGTGTGCGTGCCTCCGCAATTTGCGTGAAAATCTCTTCCTCATGCGCAGCGTACCCTTTTACTGTATTAACTAAATTCGGTATTAAATCAAATCGGCGCTTTAATTGATTTTCTACTTGCGCCCATGCTGCATCCACCGTTTCTTCACCTGATACTAAATTGTTGTATTTCGGCACTACTAGCATTGCTGCGATAACAATTATCGCGACAATCGCAATAAGCGCAATTAAAACGGCACTTCCTCGCTCATTTTTTCTAAACATTTGCCCCATCCTCTCTTTTTTCAAAAAAGCGTATATTTTTTTTTTTGTTTCTCACAATAAGAACGTACAAAATTTCTTATTATGGAGGTTACTTAATGTTTACCCAATCATCCCAATCTCAAGACAACCAAATGCCCCTTTCAATGAATCATGGCGCACATGAATTACTGGATGTACATGAAGTATTAAGCGCTATGATTGGCGGATTGAATCAATTTGTTTTGCTGCGCGACCAAGTGCAGGATCCCGAGCTCCTATCTATTATGGATCGACAATACCCGTTTATGCTTGACGAATATAATATTACGATGGAAGCGTATAAAACAGGCCATGACCCGCAGCATCCAACACGCAGCTATAATATGCAGCTTGGAAATGACACGACATATGGCCTGAAACCAGGTGAACCGAAAAAACCGATTACCTCGGCAAACGAGATTAACGATGCGGTTATTTCAGGTTTCCTGCTCAGCTGTCATAAAGTGGGCGCCACAGGAAAGACTGCCGCTGCATTGGAATGCACAAATCCTGTTGTACGCCGCGTGCTGCAGGACTCTGTGCCAAATTGCGTTGAAATGGCATACGAGCTGTCATTGTATCAAAACAAAAAAGGCTATTATCAAGTGCCTCAGCTTTCACAGCAGGATATGAATGCGATGCTCAATATGTACGGCCAAGCGCAACAGGCGAAAAACATGCCGAACTGATTTTCGATTAAAAAGCATTGACCGGATGTGTCGATTAACCCCTCAATAATAATTGGCATAAACCGATATTAATACATTTAATTTACAGTTATCCAGTATTTACTTGCAGAAAAAGAAAAATATAAGAATACACTCCCCCTAACCGACAAACAATAGTAATGGTGTTAATACACCTACTACGATGAAGGAGGGACTTTTATGAGCAATATTCGTGAAGGTTTAATTCCGACTGTACTTGGATCAGCTGTTACTGCCGCGGGGTATGTCATGAAACAAAAAAATGGCACGAACAAAATGGTCGCCAATACTCTTTTCGGTTTCGGCCTGGCCCATATCGTATTGGGCGCAATTGACCTTGTAGAACATCGTAAGTAGAAACGGCAGTATGGACCGCTACGGGAAAATGCTGGCTCAAAGGATTGGAATGATTCTTTGCGGCCAGCTTTTCCATGGAAAATCATGCAATAAAAACGCCCAACTTTCTATGCACTGAGAAAGTTGGGCAAGCTATTAGCATACAGAACTTAACAACGCTACTTTTTAAGCCCGCATCAATTCATTTTGCAGCCACACTCTCCGCAAAACTTTATAGGTTCTCTGTAGTGCTCGCTGCAGTTTGCACAAGTATATGTTTGTGAAACCTGCATGTCTTGTTTCATGCCATTTTCAACAGTTCCGCCTATTTCTTCCTCCTCGATGCCAGCTAATTTACTGCGTTCATTCAATTCTTCAATTTCCTGTTCCAGCAGCGCAATAGCCTTTTCTTTCGTCTCAATTTGAGCAAGCTGATAATTCACCATGCTAACTGAAAAAAGACTATTCCGGTTCATATTGACGATTTCCCCAATTTCCTGTTTGAGCACCTTTATCTCTTCTTCAATCACGCCAATTTGTTTTCGCGCTTTAGATCGATCGACCGCAAGAGATGTTTTGCTGCTGATTGTAGTGACCTTCTCGTTCACTTTTTTCTTCCATTTTTGAAATGTCCCTTTCCCTTCCCCCATAAAAGACCTCCACTTCATTTTGAAAGTTTGAATGAAAATCAATACAATCCGTCCATTGTATCCTTTTTACAATATGTAAATCCTTGTCGAAGTATTACGCAAAGCAGCCGTTTTTGTTTACTAGCCTTCAAGGTTTGTGAAGGCAAAATTAAAAACAGGTCCAGTACAAACACCGAACCCGTTTTATCCGAGCATCCTAATAAATATTCCAGATTTCAGGATTTACTTCGTATATATCCTATTCAAATTTAAACCATTTAATTGCTCATATAGTCTAGCAGAGAAATATTTTCTCGTATCCGCCATTCTAATATGCAGCAAACGCTCTTCATTGTTTTCCGGATTTATAAAAGTAACGAAAGCCCCTTCTAGATTTTCGTGTATGCTTTTAAAAATATAGTTTTCAGCAAGCAGCTCGTCAATTTGCTGGATTTCCTTTTCTACAAACTGAAATTCCGACATCATAGCACCCCGTTTCCATTTAATCTGTAGAAGCAGTTTGTTGAACGCCGATCGGTTCGGGCTTCACATCAATTTCCCAGCTGCGTCCCGCTGTAATGCCCAAATATTCGTCATCGCTAGGATTGACGATTTCAGCTTGCGGATACTTTTTGAACCACCAGAATTTCGCCAGTACGTAATAGATTGCCGCTCCTACAAAGAAGCCAACGAGCGAAGAAAATGACGGCCAAATATTTGCGATCAGTCCGCCAAGCACCCAAGCGATGATTCCTGCCACATTTACACCTTTTAAATAACGATATTGTCCGTCCACCTCATATAAGTCCCTTACATTTACACGTCGCTTACGAAGCAAATAATAATCAGCAAATAAAATGCCGACAATGGAAGATAAAATTCCGCCTACAACTAGCAAAACGCTATTTAAAATATCAAACAAACTCCATGGCTGAACAATCGTCCCTACAATGCCGGCAATTACTACACCTACCCAGAACGGTACTTTCGGTCCGCCGATATTCGAAAAAATAGTTGCTGCCGGAATGACGTTGGCGGAAGTATTCGTTGACCATTGAGCCAATACGATCATCGATAATAGCATAACGAGCACAATACCGCCCGCCGCTTGCTGCAGCGCATTGATTGGATCACCAGAACCTGTTGCCATATAACATACCGCACCGATAACAATCATTAGCGTATTGAAAATAGGCTGAACAACGAGCGAACCTAATAATTGTGTTTTATTCCGTTTGAACCAGTTCCGTTCATTTTTCGGCGCCTTAAAGAAACGCGAAAGTGTCGGCATATCCGCAGCCAAAGTGGCCCAGAAGCCCATGATCGCCATTGCGACTATCATAAATGCAGTAAACTGCTCAAAGCCTGTCTGCGGCGCTTCGACCCAAGACCATACCGCTTTTCCTTGTTCTTTCGCTTCAGCGGATAATTGCAAATACATCCAAATCGAAATGAAAATGATGATCGGTGCAGCAAAATCCGCGAAACGCTCGATCGATTTAATGCCTAATGAAACGTTGAATAGCTGCAATACCGCAAATACAAGAAAGCATACAAACCAATTGTCGAAGCCTGTCATAATATTCAGGATCCCATTGATCGCCAACGCCCCGAAATACGTATTAATACCAAACCAGCATGATGCCGTAAACGCACGGGCAAATGACGGCAAATGTGTTCCGATCGTTCCGAATGGTGCACGCATATAAACCGGAAACGACAATCCGTGCTCAACGCCGATATCGCCGATAATGACCATGAAAATACCGATCAAAATTGACCCTACCAATGTCGCTACTATTAGCATCGGCATACTTAAATTAATGATTCCACCCGCACCAATCGCAAATGCGGCTAATACAATGGCCATCCCTACCCAAATTACGCCGAAACCGAGCATCCCAATGTTGCGATTCTCGTGTGCAATAGGAAGTAAATCAGGTGATTTCAAATAATTGTTGCTTGAACCTTTTAATTCTGGCATCGCTCCACCTCACCTTATTTGATTTTACAAAGCCAATTAGCGGATACTACTTGAGGGCGGCGAATCCCGCAATTAATGACTGTCTTTCATTCCACGTCATTGGCGGTTGTGCATGTGGCAATTCCTTCATCGTAATTGCGCCTTCCGCAGGGCATACGATTGAACATAAATTACAGCCTACACAGTCCTCTTCACGTACTTTCAGCATTGGACGACCATTTTCCGAATACAGATCGATGCATTGATGGGAAGTATCTTCACAGGCAATATGGCATTTGTTGCAATTAATGCAAATATCATTGTTGATTTCTGCAACCACTTTGTAATTTAAGTCCAAATCACCCCAATCAGAATATTTCGGGACTGTTTTTCCGACTAAATCCATAACTGACCGCAAGCCTTTCTCATCCAAATAATTGCTCAATCCATCAATCATATCCTCTACAATGCTAAAGCCGTGATGCATCGCCGCTGTACAGACCTGTACACTTGTAGAACCCATCAATATAAATTCAGCAGCATCCTGCCAATTCGAAATTCCGCCAATTCCCGAAATTGGCACGTTCACATAAGGATTTCTTGCACATTCGCCCACCATATTAAGGGCAATCGGTTTAACCGCCGGACCGCAATATCCTCCATGCGCGCCTTTGTTGCCGACATGAGGAATTGTATTCCAGGAGTTCAAATCCACCCCTGCTAAACTGTTGATTGTGTTAATCATACTAATCGCATCTGCACCGCCGCGCACGGCCGCTTCCGCTGTTACAGTAATATCCGTAATATTCGGTGTCAGTTTGACGATGACAGGTACTTCAGCATATTCTTTCGCCCAATATGTCTGCTTTTCCACCAGTTCAGGCACTTGACCCGAAGCGGCACCCATGCCACGTTCCGCCATACCATGTGGGCAGCCGAAGTTTAATTCGAAGCCATCTACCCCGACATCCTGGACTTTTTTCACAATTTCATGCCATTTTTCAGCTTTCGGCTCCACCATTAACGAAGCGATGATCGTATTGTTTGGAAATCGTTTTTTCGTTTCGTAAATTTCTTTTAAATTCACTTCTAACGGACGGTCCGTGATGAGCTCAATATTGTTGAAACCCGCCACCTTTTGACCATTAAAACTTACGGCTGCAAAACGTGAAGAAACATTTAAAATAGGGTCCCCCAGCGTTTTCCACACTGCGCCGCCCCATCCCGCTTCAAACGCCCGCTGCACTTGATAGCCGGAGTTTGTTGGCGGTGCCGATGCCAACCAAAAAGGATTAGGTGACTTAATACCAGCAAAATTTATGCTTAAATCTGCCATTTGAATTCCCCCTATGCAATTTCTGAATTTGCGTTTAGTTCATAATGAACTGCGTATGCCGAATCTTTCCCTTGCTGTGCCGCGGATACGACTGTCGCTTCACCGTACCCATTGCCGTAAATAACATCGCCGCAAGCATAAATTTTCGGATTCGATGTCTTTAAGCTGTTCATATCTACATCGATCACACCACGTGTATTCGCTAACCCTAAATGTTCGATTAGCTCATGCTGCTTTGATTGACCGATTGCCCGGATGACCGCATCTGTTTCAATTACAAATTCAGAATGAGGGATTTCAGTTAAAGTGCCTTTTCCGTTTTCGATGCCAGTGAGCTTCATTTTTACGCATTCCATACCGACTACTTTGCCGTTTTCGTCGCCCAGGATTCGCTTCGGCAGTGATAGCCATCTGAATTCAACGCCGTCCTGCTTGGCAAAATCAAATTCGAAATCATAGGCTGTCATCTCTTTTGATGTGCGGCGGTAAACAATCTGAACTTGCTCCGCGCCCAATCTGACCGAACATGTTGCGGCATCAATCGCTGTATTGCCCGCACCAATTACCACTACTTTTTTGCCTTGCACTTTATCTGTGAACGTAGCTTTTGATTCTTTCACAAAATCAATCGCATCATATACACCCTCTAAGTTTTCTCCCTCAATGCCCAGCATTGGCACCCTCCCCATTCCAACCGCCACGATGATGCGATCAAAATCGGCAAGAAGCTCGTCAACCAATACATTTTCCCCGATTTTCGTGTTTGTCTTTATTTCAACACCGAGGTTTTGCACTTGCTGCACTTCCCATTCCACAACATCCTGCGGCAGGCGGAAAGAAACGATGCCGTAATAATTTAAGCCACCTGCTTTTTCATCTGCTTCGTAAATCGTCACACCATATCCTAATAGCGCCAATTCTCTTGCAGCAGATAATCCTGCAGGCCCGCTTCCGATAATTGCGATTTTCTTGCCGTTTGCGGGTTTTGGCGTAAACAGATTCACATTGGAACCGCGCAGCCAATCCGTTGCATAGCGCTGCAGGTGACCAATCTGAATCGGTTTTTCCTCGCTGTTCAACACACAAGCCCCCTCACAAAGCTCGATCGTTGGACATACTCGCGCACAGCTTGCTCCTACTGGATTTGATTCCATAATGACACGCGCTGAACCTTTCATATTATTCGAAGCTATTTTCTTTATAAAGCTTGGAATATTAATGCTCGTTGGACATGCTTGAATACAGGGCGCATCATAGCAATACAAGCAGCGGTTCGCTTCAACGGTTGCCGAGTATGTTGTTAATCCACCAAATATTTCTTCAAAGTTTTTTGCTAAGCTATTACTCATTTCATAACAATCCTCTCCAGTTTGATTTGTTATTACTTTTCAGCGCTATGAAGTTACTTTAGCTGAGCCCTTTACTTCGCGGCGAATATATTGGCCGCTTCCAAGCTTGCCGGCGAACTTTTTGTCTTGAATGACGTATTCACCGCGCACTAGCACACTTACCGGTTCTCCTGTGACCTCCAACCCTTCAAATGCGTTGTAATCTACATTCATATGGTGTGTTTCAGCTGAGATTGTCCGTCTAACTGTTGGGTCAAACAATACAATATCCGCATCCGAACCGACCGCGATCGTCCCTTTTTTCGGGAACAAGCCGAAAATCTTTGCTGACTGTGTTGAAATCATATCAACAAATTCATTCTCCGTGATGCGGCCTTTCACTACCCCTTCTGAATACAGCACGGAAAAGCGATCTTCAATAAATGGTCCTCCATTCGGGATTTTCGAAAAATCATCCTTCCCTAATGTTTTCTTGCCATTGAAGCTAAATGAACATTGGTCCGATCCGATTGTTTGAAGCTGCTTTGATTTTAATGCATTCCACAATACTTCCTGATGCTCTACAGGGCGCAATGGCGGTGACCATACATATTTCGCCCCTTCAAAATCCGGCTTTTCCAACGCTGTTTGGTCCAATACTAAATACGGCGGACACGTTTCCCCTAAAACGTTGTAGCCTTTATTGCGTGCGGAGATGATTTCATCAACAGCTTCTTTGCACGTTACATGCACGACATAAAGTTGCGCACCCGCCAAATTCGCCAGCTCTATCGCACGCTTTGTCGCTTCTCCCTCAACTTCCGGCGGACGAGTTAATGCATGATAGATTGGCTCAGTTTGACCATTTGCTTTTGCCTCTTCCACAAGCTCATCAATGACAGACCCGTTTTCGCAATGCACCATAATTGTTGCGCCCAATTTGCTTCCGACTTTAAACGCCTGGAATAATGTACGATCCGTAGCCTGAAATTCCTTTGCATAAGCCAGAAATACTTTAATCGAGCTAATCCCACCCCTTTCTAATGCTTCCGGTAATTCTTTCAGGCGCTGCTCATTTAAATCGCCAATCATTAAGTGGAAGCCATAATCAATTACGGCCTTATCCTTTGATTTTGCATGCCAAGTATCAATTGCATCCATCAATGTCGGCGAGCCCGCACTAATACAAAAATCAATAATCGTAGTCGTTCCCCCGAATGCCGCAGCAATCGTCCCCGACTCCCAGTCATCATCTGTTACCGTATTGTTGAACGGCATATCGAGATGGGTATGCGGATCAATCCCCCCAGGGAATAAAAGCTTTCCTGTTGCATCAATGATTTCTGCATCCACGTCTTTAATACATGCTGCAATTTGCTGGATAACCCCATCCTCGATTAGCACATCGCCTTTATAGGTATCAGTAGCCGTAACAATTGTTCCCCCGGTAATTACTTTTTTCATAGCGAACCCTCCTGTTTTTCTAATAATTTCTTTTGAAAAAATGAAAAACCAAAGCACATCCTAGTACTACTAACTTTTGAGAATATTTACTAGTTTTTAAGCATATAATTTAATATATATTATTATATGTAATAATTAGTAACATAATTTATAATTAACGAAAAAAATTTAAATAAAATATTTTTCGTTAATAAAACCTTTGTAAACCCTGCATATACATAAATTTACTGAATATTCCGACTGAAATTAATATACAAAAGGTAATTTTTTTCGAAAATATTTTAGACAAAATGTTAAAGCTCATAAGGAAATACGCTGTTTATATGTAAGTTTTTCTAACATAATGTATTTCTTTTTCTGTTTTCTAATAAGAGGAGGCTGCTGTCGGAAGTTTTCTAATATATTCGGCGGATGTTCTAATATATTTTTATTTTTTCTAATAAAGTTACGATTTTCTAATATATCGTTCTCTTGTTCTAATATGTGTCCGCAACGTTCTAATATCCCCTCCCGATTTTCAAATATCCATTACGTTTCTTCTAATATCCGCTGTCAGTGTTCTATTTAAACTATGAACCCTTTTATTCACCCGTCTAAATCGGCATTCGGAAACCACATTACCTCCCCATTTTCTAATAAACACCCTAACTGTTCTAATAACCAGCACCCTTCTTCTAATATCCTTAGCTAATATTCTAATAAAAATATAAACCCGCCTCCACCAAGCCCAAATCAATATCCGCCCAACTGTTCTAATAACCGGCTTGCTTTTTCTAATATCAGCCCGCATTGTTCTAATAAAAGTACCCTCGACTGTTAATAAAACCAAAAACAGCCTCGTCCCCACATCCGGAATCAGGCTGTTTTTTGCATGTATTTTAATTATTGCTAGGAAATGCGAATGTCGATGCTGTTTTTTCCGTTGTATCCGGCCAGCGTTCTGATACCGTTTTTGTTTTTGTAAAGAATCGGGCCTGATCCGGACCAAACATATGCCCTTCACCAAAGCGCGAACCTTTAAAGCCCGCAAAATTATGATAGCCTACAGGAATTGGAATCGGCACATTGACGCCGACCATACCCACATCAATCTCCGTTGTAAATTTGCGTGCTGCCGCACCATCATTCGTGAAAATCGTGACGCCATTCGCCAGATCCTGACCGTTAATGAAATCAATAGCTTCCGAAAGTGAGTTTACGCGCACGACATTTCGAGCCGGGCCGAAAACTTCCTCATCGAAAATCTCCATCTCCTTCGTAATATTGTCCAGCAATGTCGGCCCTACAAAGAAGCCTTCCGAATTTTTCACGACATCCAGTTCACGGCCGTCAACTACAACCGTTGCACCTTGACGTTCAGCTAAATCGATCGCTTTCAAAATATTTTCTTTCGACTCTTTCGAAATGACCGGACCAAAATCCGTGCCTTCTTCTTTATAGCTGCCTACTTTCAAGTTGCTGATTTTCTCTTTCAAAATCGCTACGAGTCGATTAGCCGTCTCTTCACCAACCGGCATAATTGTGGAAATCGCCATGCATCGTTGGGAAGCTGCGCCATATGCAGCACCGATAAACGCATTCGCCACTTGCTCTAAATCCGCATCCGGCATGACGACCATATTATTTTTCCCGCCACCTAAAGCAGTAACGCGCTTGCCGTATTTTGAACCCGTTTCATAAATATATTTTGCAACAGGCGTAGAGCCGACAAATGAAATGGCTTGAACAGTCGGGTTTTCCAGCAGCTCATTTACTGCATCTTTACTGCCGTTTACCACTGTCCAAATCCCATCCGGCAAACCTGCCTTTTTCCACAGCTCGCTTACAAACAAAGAAGTCATCGGCACCTTTTCAGAAGCTTTCAGAATGACCGCGTTCCCTACTGCTATCGCCATTGATGTTTGCGCTAACGGCACCATTATCGGGAAGTTGAATGGCGAGATGGCCGCTACGACACCTAAAGGATATTTAGCCGAGTAGGCATTAATTTGGCCGCCCACGTTCACCGAATATTCGCCCTTTACAAGGTGGGGAGCCCCTATAGCCAAATCGACCGACTCCAGCGCTCGTGTAACTTCGCCGCGTGCATCCTCCAATGTTTTCCCGCTTTCTGTACAGATGATCTCCAATAGCCTCTCCAAATTTTCCGTGAGCAAATAACGGAAGCGCATTAATACTTCCGCGCGCTTTGCAACAGATAAATCCCGCCATGCCGGAAAAGCCTCCTTTGCAGCTGCGATTGCTTCACGTGTTTCTTCGGCTGTTGCTATCGGCACTTCAGCAATCACTTCACCGGTAGTAGGATTATACACCTTTGAATAGATCCTGCTTTTCCCCTCGGCCAATTCCCCATTTATAAAATGCGTCAATCTCTTTACCGAAACTGCTTCTGTCATTATGAATGTCCTCCTTTATTTAATACTGTTAACCGCCTCAATAAATGTATTTGCAATAAAATCCTTTTCCTCCTCTGTAATGGAAAGCGGCGGCGATAATGTTAATACATTATTGAAATTCGCCACAGTGACACCATTTTTGCCGATGATTACCCCCTTTTGCTTACAGTAGGCGATAACAGCATTCACCTTCTGAACATCAAGCGGGGTTTTCGTTTCTTTGTTTTCAACTAACTCGATGCCTATTAATAAACCTTTTCCTCGAACATCGCCCACAAATGGATGATCATTCAAATTTTCCGCTAAAGTCCGTTTGAGTGCTTCCCCAAGCCGGGTTGACTGCTCAAATAAGTTTTCGCGCTCCATCACTTCAATATTTTTCAAGGCAACTGCGCAAGCGACCGGTGAACCGCCAAATGTATTCACATGGCGCAAAAATTCATAATCTCCTTCAGCCATAAATTGTTCGTAGATTTCCCGGCGGATTGCAGTCGCAGACAATGGCATGTACGCACTTGTCAATCCTTTTGCCATCGTTACGATATCAGGCTTAATCCCGTAGTTTTGGAACCCGAACGCCTTTCCTGTTCTACCGAAGCCACAAATGACCTCGTCAATGATCAATAATGCACCATGCTTCTCGCATACCTCCTGAACACCTTTCAAATAGGCATCATTCGGCACAATGACACCGCCACCCGTTATAATGGGCTCCATAATGACAGCGGCGATCGTTTCCGACATTTCCCAAGTCATCATTTGATCCAGATTCTTCACACTAGGCAATGTCGTCGCATCCCCATTTTGAATTTCTTCCGGGTTCCGATATTGATCAGGTGGTGCTACATGCAAAAACCCAGGGGCAAGCGGTTCATATTTATATTTGCGCTGTGCTTGACCCGTTGCCGCTAAGGAGCCCATTGTATTCCCATGATACGCACGGTAGCGGGAGACGATCTTATAGCGGTTCGTTTCACCTTTTTGCTGATGGTATTGCCGGGCTACTTTAAATGCGACTTCATTTGCTTCCGAACCGCTGTTTGAATAAAAAACGACATATTCATCGCCAAGCAGCTCGCTGATTTTTTGACTCAGCAAAATTGCCGGAGTATGCCCATACGATAGCGGTGTATATGAATTTTTAAGCATCTGCTCATAAGCTACTTCCGCGATTTCCTTTCGTCCATAACCAATATTCGTACACCATAGCCCTGCCATAGCATCCAAATATTTATTGCCATCGATGTCTGTCAGCCAAGCCCCCTCTGCCCGTTCAATTATAAACGTTGCATCCGGGTTATAAGGCTTCATCGAATGCCATACATGCTTTTCGTCATTTGCCTTCCAGTTATACTCTACGTATTGGCTCATATATTTCCCTCCTTGGTTTCTTAACTTACCTCTATTTTCGCTTATGAGACTTGTTAGGGCATTATACATTGTGTAAAATCATTTTTTGCATGCATTTCACATTAAGGTAATTTTTGCTCCTCATAATATTTATGCTTTGTCATTAATAACATGATTTCCAAACATAATCGGTTTTCATAATTCATAAAATCATTGCCGATGATTTGCTCAACTTTTTCAAGGCGATGATAAAGCGTTTGACGAACAATAAATAATTTCTCGGCCGTTTCCTTTTTCAATCCATTGCACTGAAAATATATATCCAACGTTTGAATCAAGTTCGTATTATGCCTGCTGTCATACCGACTTAGCTTTTCAATCTTTTCCTTTGCTGCTTGCATAAGGCTATTGTTATTTTGCAAAACCTTCACCATATGATAAAGGACCAATTCATCGTAAAAATAGGAAAGTTCCATATTTTTCATCCTGATTTGCAATGAATCATGGGCTGTTTGATAGCTTTCTTTCAGTTCATTATAATGGCCGACATATTTGCCGACAGCGATGAGCGTATCCAGTCTGTATTGATTGATGATTTCATTCATCGCGCGCTTCATCCGCTCTTTATATGTTGCCTCCTGCGCTAAATCGCTTAATATAAAGATTAAGTATTGGGACTGCTCCACGATGAATGTATAAAAACCTTCTTTTTGCAATGCCTGGCGAAGATTGATTTTATAATTTGTTAAATCGTTTTTAATATTTTTCCTTCTCAGCTGGTGAATCATAACCATCCATCCGTTTTGCTTCAATTTCTGGTCGATTTCATCTATAAAATAAAGCATCTCGTTGTCGCTGTTCTCACCGTCCAGCCATTTCTCGAAAAATTTGCGGTTCTCGTTTTCAAGCTTTTCCTCAATATATAAATCTCTCAAAACAAACTGGGACAATGTAACAACTGTCCGGTCCAAAATCAATATATCCAATTCGGTGATTTCCCTTTTTTCGGAATATATATATACCGTTCCGTACAATTGATCAAATAAATTCATATCAATGGCTGCTTTATGCTTGCTGTTTAAGCTATCGATTTTGTTTTTGCAATTTTCTGTCTTTTTATTAGGGATCGCGAGGCTTGTCCCCTTGTTCACTTCAAAATAAATGTCGACGTTTAAATATTTTTGCATATACTGCAAAATTCTCACTTTGTCATTTACTTTCAACACATAGTTGTTTATTTTTTGCGAGTATTCTTCCAGCTGTTTTAATATATCGTACTGCTGATGAATAATTTCGGTATGCAAATCCTGTGTAATCCCGACAAACGGTACTATTTCCTGAAAGACAATGAGCGGAAAATCCAGGCTATTCGCCAACTTAACGACACTATCCGGAATAGCTTGAATATACATGCCTAATTCTATGCACAGCCCGGCTACATCCAAATCGCTGAGCTGCCGGACAAATTTCATAAACCCCTGTTCGTTGTCCTTTAAAATTACCCCCGTCGTAAGGATGAGCTCATTCCCCTTAATAAGCTGCTTCACATCGATAACTTCCAATATATGAATCCATTTTATAGCATGATTTAACCCTGTTTGACCTGCAACGACTTTGGCAGATTCAAAGTATTTCCGATTTAGAACTTCTTTGACAGTTAACATAAGCAGCCTCCTATAATTAACAATTCGTCCATACAATTATTGTAACATTTTACATTAAGTATATATAAATTTGTTATATGTTCGTGCTAATGTAAATATATTATTCATTTAAAGGAGGTCCCGCAATGTTAAAAACGAATCGTGAAAGACTGAAAAAAAATATCGAGCTATTCAGCCAATTTGGGGCAACGGAAAATAGCGGTGTTACGCGTTTAAGCCTTTCCCGTGAGGATATTCTCGCACGCAATAAATTGAAGGAAATGTGTGAACAGCTTGGAATGGCTGTAACGACGGATGATATGGGCACAATGTATGCAACCTTGCAAAACAGTTCCAATAATTTGCCGATTGTGATGGGCTCGCATTTGGATTCAGTTATTAAGGGCGGGCGCTTCGATGGCGTTCTCGGTGTTTTAACAGCTTTGGAGGCTGTGCAAACGATTATTGACGAAGATATTGAACTGAATCATCCTTTAACAATCGTAAACTTCACAAATGAAGAAGGCGCGCGATTCGAGCCATCATTAATGGCTTCGGGAGTTCTTTCGGGGAAATTCGAAAAAGAAAAGATGCTTGCCTCCACTGATCGGGAGGGCGTGACATTCGAACAGGCACTGAAGCAAAGCGGCTATGAGGGTGAAATTGCAAACCGGCTAACGGATGCACATGCCTATTTGGAGCTTCACATCGAGCAAGGACCCGTGCTGGAACATTATAAAAAAGAAATTGGCGTAGTTGAAGGCGTTCTTGGCATGGTTTGTTATGACATCACATTAACTGGTGAATCAAATCATGCGGGCACTACCCCTATTTCAATGCGCAAGGACAGTATGTTTGCCGCGATGCAAGTTATTTCAGTATTACAAAATAAAT
Organism: Solibacillus silvestris; assembly: GCF_051967575.1. Taxonomy (NCBI): domain Bacteria; kingdom Bacillati; phylum Bacillota; class Bacilli; order Caryophanales; family Caryophanaceae; genus Solibacillus; species Solibacillus silvestris. The sequence goes on along the minus strand of NZ_JBQCJW010000010.1, from coordinate 56,551 downwards.
TAAAACAGCTTCCAGATGATCTCGTTTATACAATCGGGCGCATCAATGCTTACCCGAATATTCATACAGTCATTCCAAACAATGTGATTTTCTCGTTGGAATCCCGCCACCAAGACCCTACAGTTATTCGACAAGTGGAACAAATTATTTTCGACCTGCCGAAAGAAATCGAAAATTGCCTGCTTAGCTATACGAAATTATGGGGAAGGGATACCGTGCATTTCGCACCGGAAGTAGTGGATGCGGTAGCAGCAAGTACCGATGAATTAGGATATTCAAGCCACCAAATGTTCAGCGGCGCCGGTCATGACGCACAATTTATTGCCGGATTTATTCCGTCAACGATGATTTTCGTGCCAAGCGCAAAGGGCTACAGCCATCGGGAAGACGAATACACTTCCTACGAAGAATGCTCAAAAGGTGCTGACGTGCTCGTGAATGCAGTATTAAAAGTTGCCGAAAAATCCATTTCACCTGTAAATTCTGCTACTGTTAATTAATCAAACAACAAAAAATCTGCCTTGTATTTTTGTGCAAGGCAGATTTTTTTAATTATAATACTATGTCATTCGAAATATGTGCAGTCAAACTAGTCGATTTTTTGTCCTGTAATTTCTTCCAGTTTGCCGTTTTCCTTGATTTTCTTTAAGCCTTCATTTAAATGATCCAGCAATTCTGTGTTGCCCTTTTTCACCATGAAGCCGTAGTATTCTTTTTCGAATTGATCTGATTCAATCGCTTTTAAGCCTGATTTAGGATTGTTTTTCAAGTATTCCAATACAACCGCATTGTCACCGATTGCTGCCGCTGTTGCCCCATTGATTACTTCCTGGAATGCAATCGGCTGGTTTTCGTAAGCTAAAATGTTCGAGCTCGACATTCCTTGCAGCTTTTTCGCTGCCTCATGACCTGTTGTGTTAATTTGGACAGACAGTTTTTTATCCTTTAATTCATCTAATGTCGTGATTGGCGAATCTTCCTTTACAACAATCATTAATGTCGCTTCATAGTATGGATCCGTGAAATCATATGTTTGTTTACGCTCATCCGTAATTGTAATTCCTGATGCCCCTAAATTTAATTCCCCATTCGTAATTTGTTGGAATACAGGCTCCCAACCGACATTTCTGAATTCCACCTCTGAACCGACTTCCTCACCGATTGCTTTCATAATATCCACATCGATGCCGACAATCTCCCCCTTGTCGTTCATCGATTCAAATGGCGCAAAAGTTGCCTCGGTTCCTACTAGTAATTTTGCGTATTTGTTATCCCCTGTTGAACTTGAAGTTTTTTCATCCGCAGTGCCGCATGCTGCTAAAACAACAGATAATGCAATAAGCAGCATCGCCGCAAGCATTTTATTTGTTTTGAACAATGTAAATCCCCCTTTTATATTTTTGTAATAATTATACATCTTTATAAATATTAATACAATATATATTCGGAATTTTCCGATACTTATTAATATAAAAAAAACTATCTCACTATATTTTCATATATAATAAGATAGTTTCTTCATTGCTGCTATAATACTTTTCCTAAAAATGCTTTCGTACGTTCGTTTTGCGGATTGCCGAATACATCATCCGGGTGGCCCTGCTCTACGATGTAGCCGCCATCCATAAACAGGACACGATCGCCGACTTCTCGTGCGAAGCCCATTTCATGTGTTACGACAACCATTGTCATGCCTTCTTTTGCAAGGTTTTTCATTACTTCCAAAACCTCTTTTACCATTTCCGGGTCAAGAGCTGATGTCGGTTCATCAAACAGCATCACTTTCGGCTTCATTGCCAATGCGCGGGCAATCGCGACACGCTGCTGCTGACCGCCTGATAACTGCTGCGGGTAGTTATATGCCTTTTCACGCAAACCGACCTTATCCAGTAGCTCCAATGCCAGTTTTTCGGCATCGGCTTTGCTCAGCTGGCGAATTTGCATTGGTGCCATCGTAATATTATCAATGACCGACATATGCGGGAATAAGTTGAACTGCTGGAACACCATCCCTACTTCTGTACGGATTTCGTTAATATTTGTTTTCGGATCATTAATTTTAGTACCTTCAATATAGATTGCACCATCCGTTACTTCCTCCAGCAAGTTCATGCAGCGAAGAAACGTTGACTTCCCGGAACCGGATGGCCCGATAACACAAACTACCTCTTTTTCATGTACTTCATAATCGATTCCTTTTAACACTTCGAGCTTGCCAAAATGCTTGTGTAAGTTTTCTACTTTAATCATTTATGCGCGCTCCTTTTTCTTACGTGGGTTGTAATTAATATCAACTCGTTTTTCGATAAATGCAATAAGCTTCGTTACAGCATACGTTAATACAAGATATAGGAATGCTGCAAATAAGTATGGCTCCCAAAAACGCTGATACGTTCCGGCAACTACTTTACTTACGTATAAAATCTCTGCCCCGGCGATTACCGTTACAAGTGAAGAATCTTTCAATAATGCGATGAATTCATTCCCTAAAGGAGGAATCATGCGGCGGAATGCTTGCGGTAGTATAACTTTACGCATTGCCTGGCTATGTGTTAAACCTAATGACCTTGCCGCTTCCATCTGCCCTTTGTCAATAGATTGAATCCCTGCACGGAAAATTTCCGCGTTGTATGCCGCACTATTTAAAATCAGGCCGACGATACCAGATACCCACCAACCGAGCGATGAGCCAAAAATTGTCGGAATAACAGCTAAGTGAATTAATAGTAATTGCACTAGCATTGGCGTACCACGGAATACGTCTACATATATTTTAGCCGGCCAATAAATCCATTTTTTTGTTGAAACTTGGCCTAATCCTAAAAGTAGACCGAATATGACACCACCAATATAACCACATGCCGTTAAAACAATTGTCGCCCAAAGACCCTTTGCATATAGTTCACGGTAGTTCCAGATTATATCCCAACGGAAAAAATCAAAAAAATCCATCTGAAACCCTCCAATAACTTCATTGTCGCTTATTCGATTTCTGTGCCTGTAATTTCAGCTAGCTTGCCATTGTCTTTAATTTTTTGAAGACCTTCATTTAAAATATTCAATAGCTCGGTATTGCCTTTTTTCACCATAAAGCCGAAGTAATCTGTTTCGAATGAATCATCCTCAACTGCTTTTAAGCCTGAATCCGGATTATTCTTTAAGTATTCTAAAATTACTGCATTATCACCGATTGCTGCTTCTGCTGATCCCGTTAACACTTCAGTAAGCGCCACAGAGAAGTTTTCGTAGGCCAAAATATTCGAGCTTGCCTTCCCTTGCAAATCCTGTGCCGCAAGATGGCCTGTCGTATTAATTTGAACCGCAATTTTTTCATCTTTAATATCTTCCATTGAAGCGATCGCCGAATCTTCCTTCGTCACAATTAATAATGTCGCTTCATAATATGGATCCGTGAAATCATATGTTTGTTTACGATCATCTGTAATCGTGATCGCAGCTGCACCCATATCGATTTCGCCTGTTGTTACTTGGCTCATCATCGAGTCCCAGCCAACATTTTTTATTTCTGTTTCGATGCCCATTTCTTCACCGATTGCCGTTAAAATATCGGCATCCAATCCGACAACGCTTCCTTTATCATCCAAATACTCGAAAGGCGCATAGGTTGCTTCTGTTCCTGCTACGACTTTCGTATACTCTTTGTCTCCTGCTGTATTTTCATCTGCTCCACATGCCGCTAAAATCATCGACGCTGCCGCTAAAGGAGCTGCCCATTTAAATAATTTTCTCGTGCTCATTATGAATATCCTCCTGGATGTTTAAATTTTTTTGATAATAACATGTTCAATTATATTAAGTTCACAATTAATATACAACATTTAATTTTGAAAAAAATGATTATTATTGCACTATGATGAATTTTTATAACAAATTCGATAAGATTCTTTCATATAATTCAATATTTATTCATCATCTTATTATTCTGTTATTATATTTTCTTCACAAAATATGCTTGAGCATGCTGTCAGTTGTATTCCCTATTTTCTATAAAGTATGTTTGTTATTAGAAAAATTTGCGAAAAGGCGGGTTTATTTTTGCGGGAGAAAGGTTAGGTTGATAGAAGAAAGCTATTTTGCATATGCAAAATAGCCCTTTTTAAAAAAAAAAGACTACTTCGTCGACGGGAATCTTAGAAGTAGTCTTTGGTCATTATTTTAAAAGAGAATGAATATAGAATAAAAAGAACCGGTACAGTGATTCTCTTTATTCTAGCGAAACTTCATTCTCGATTGTAGACAGTAAGCTATTAAGCTATTTCTACAATTGGTATAGAAAAGTATATTAAAACAGTAAAATGGTGCCCAATAAAGGACATGATAATATATTTTAAATGACTTTTGCTAAGCATTATGCAAAAGTGCGTCTATCTATCCGGATAAGACACAACATTTAATAATGTACTAATTATCTGCACTTTTTTCAAGTCTAAACTATGATTTTCAGTGAAGAATTTTAAATTTTCATAAGAAGTGTGTTTCATTTATAATGGAATTGGAAACTTATAGGGTAGTTTTGAAATTTCCCAGTGGAAAAGGAATATTTTCAACTCATTAAAATAAAATTAAAAATGTGTAGTATTTGTGTAGCGCAGTTTTATCTTTTATGGAATTTTTGGCGATACTCTCTATGCAAAATAATTTCAGAATGCTGAGAGATCAAGAATTATTCAAATTTCATTTACTTCAGAAATGAAGCAAGTGACGCCCTCGGAGGGAATCGAACCCCCATTTTAAGAACCGGAATCTTACGTGCTATCCATTACACCACGAGGACATATAATAATATACGTTCAACTTTTCCCATTATACAGATGAACGCCGTCAATTTCAACTGCAAAATTCAGAGTTTATATTTGACCATAACTGACTAATACGTGTATGATAGGTTTACAGCTGAAATACTTTCCATTTTTCAGCATCAGTATTCGAATAAAAGCTTTAACAAAGGGAGGATTATTCAATGAACTTAATTCCTACAGTTATTGAACAAACAAACCGCGGCGAACGTGCATATGACATTTATTCACGTTTATTAAAGGACCGCATCATTTTATTAGGCAGCGCTATCGATGACAATGTTGCAAACTCAATTGTTGCCCAGCTATTATTTTTGGAAGCAGAAGATCCAGATAAAGATATTTACCTATACATCAATTCTCCGGGTGGTTCCATCACATCTGGTATGGCAATTTACGATACGATGAACTTCATCAAGCCTGATGTATCGACTATTTGTATCGGTATGGCTGCATCAATGGGGGCATTCTTGCTTTCTGCTGGTGCAAAAGGCAAGCGTATCGCATTGCCGAACGCAGAAGTAATGATTCACCAACCACTTGGCGGTGCACAAGGCCAAGCGACAGAAATCGAAATCGCAGCAAAACGCATTTTGCACCTGCGTGAAAAGCTGAACCGCATCATGGCAGAAAACAGTGGCCAAGATTATGAAACTTTAGCTCGCGACACAGATCGTGATAACTTCATGACAGCGGAGCAAGCAAAAGAGTACGGCCTAATCGACCAAATCTATGAGCGCAACCAATTAAAAAAATAATGTAAACCGAAAGCATGCAAGAGTTGATCTTGTGTGCTTTGTTATTTGGACGGGCAATTTTGCGTCGTTTACAGCAAGCTTTTATTGCAGCTATGCCGAGGTTCAAAAACAACGCTTTACGCGTGCTCTGCCATCAGTTGGCGCCTTGCCTTCTATCTCCTCCAACACAAATAAAGCACAGCCGCTTCAATCTATGCTGAGCTGGCTGTGCTTTTCATATTAGTCTGCTTTTTCGATTAGAAGCTGAAGAGCATGTATAGCTTTTTCTTCGTCATGGCCGTCTGCACATAATGTAACAACCGTCCCCTTTGCGACCGCTAAGCTCATAATCCCCATGATCGATTTCGCATTTACTTTTTTTGTATCTTTTTGTAAAAAGACATCTGCTTTAAAACGATTCGCTTCTTGTACGAACAACGCAGCTTGTCTTGCTTGTAAGCCTGATTTCAGCTTGACTTCCACTTGTTTTTCGATCATCTTGAAATACTCCCTTTCACAACCGTTCATCGCTTCTATAAGTTCATCTTATCGGAATTATCCGAAAAGAACAACAATAGAATACGCCATCCATGAAATCGTTCTCATTTATTCATATTTTCCGGCATACTTCCTATCCAACAGGGGCTTGAAATTCTTTTCGCCCATTTTTAAAACACGTTAAAAAAGTTAAATTTTTTCGCCGCGGCGCAGTGCTTCGGCAATTTCGTCAATCTTGCGCAAGCGGTGATTGACCCCCGATTTGCTGACAGCCCCTGTCGATACCATCTCGCCCAGCTCTTTTAATGTCACATCCTGGTATTCTACACGAAGCCGAGCGATTTCCCGTAATTTTTCCGGTAATTGGTCCAATCCAACAGCATTATCAATATAGCGAATATTTTCCACTTGCCTTAACGCGGCGCCAATCGTTTTGTTTAAATTGGCGGTTTCGCAGTTAACGATACGGTTTACGCTATTGCGCATATCTCTTACTATGCGCACATCCTCAAACTTCAGCATCGCCTGTGTTGCGCCGATTAAATTTAAAAAGTCCGAAATTTTTTCCGCCTCTTTCAAATATGTTACGAAGCCCTTTTTGCGCTCGATTGTCTTCGCATTTAAATCATAGCGGTTCATGAGCTGTGCCAACGCTTCCCCATGCTCCTTATATAAAGAATAAACTTCCAAATGATATGAAGAAGTTTCAGGATTGTTGACAGATCCCCCCGCTAAAAAGGCGCCGCGTAAATATGCCCGACGCTCACTATTTTTTGGGATGATAACTTCCGAAATTGTATGATTGAATTCAAAGGAATTTGATACAATTTCCAAGTCGGCCAAAATTTCGCGAGCCCCATCCCGAACACGGCATATATAGACATTGTTCTTTTTTAAGCGCATCTTCTTACGCACGAGCAGCTCTACATTATACGGATAAAGCTTTTTCACAATTGTATAAAGCCGGCGTGCGATCGCGGCATTTTCTGTTTGAACATCCAGGCTTAACTGGCGGTTTGCGAAGCTTAAAGAACCGTTCATTCGAATAAGGGCGGACACTTCTGCTTTTAGACTGCTGTCATCGGCTTCAACTTGCGTGAGCTCCTTTTTCGTTTCTGATGCGAATGACATCGTTGTGCTCCCCCTTTCCTAGCAAACTATGTAGTTATTTCAGAATGATTTTACTCCATCGTTTGTTGTTTTTGTTTTGTATATTCACAAAGCCAATCTGCTAAGTTTTTCGCATCATGACGTACAGTTCCATTATGGATAAGGGCAATCTCTTTCGGAATGATTTTAATGCCCATTTTTTTCAATTTTTCCACATCAAATTTCACAGGCTCCGCATTTTCCTCCAAATAATTTTCATAGATTGAAGAAGGGAGCTCCCTTTCATTGATCAATACCGACTCAATAAAAGCTTCCCCCACATGTGCATGTATCGCCTCAATATGCTGTGATGCCGTATAGTGACTTGTCTCGCCTTGCTGGGTCATTAAATTTGCGATGTAAATCTTTTCGCCTTTTGCACGAATGAGCGCTTGCCCAATCCCTCTTACTAGCAAATTCGGAATGATGCTCGTATAAAGGCTTCCAGGTCCGATCAAAATAAAATCTGCCCGTTCAATCGCATGAACTGCAGCTGGCAAGGGCTTTAAATTGCTTGGCTCCAAATATACGCGCTTGATCGGCGCATGGCCGGATGGTATTTTGGATTCTCCGATAATCGATGTTCCGTCAGTCAATTCCGCATGCAATGTTACTTTTTTGTTTGCTGCGGGAATAACTTTCCCATGCACATTTAAAACTTTGCTCATTTCAGCAATGGCATGATTAAAATCACCTGTAATTTCGGTCAAGGCGGCCAGCATTAAGTTGCCTAGCGAATGGCCCTCCAAATCATTTGACTGCGAAAATCGGTACTGAAACATTTGCTCTACAAGCGGTTCCACATCGGACAAAGCTGCAATGACATTACGCACATCCCCTGGAGGCGGTATATCGTAGTCGTCCCGTAAACGACCTGAAGAGCCACCGTCATCCGCAACCGTGACGATAGCTGTTATATCAAAAGCATGTTGCTTTAGACCGCGTAATATTGTCGAAAGGCCCGTACCTCCGCCAATTACGACGATGCGTGTCTTCTTTTTTTTCATTCCATCAATCCTTCCTATGATTGATATCTCTATGTGAAATAATGACTTGATCATTTTTGGCTAATAGTTTCCCGAAATATTCCGCAAGTGTAACCGAGCGATGCTGGCCACCCGTACAGCCGAAAGCGATAACAAGCTGTGATTTCCCTTCATTTCTATAATGCGGGATCATGAATGTAAACAGGTCCGTCAGTTTAGCTATAAGCTGCTGTGTCTCTTCTGTTGCGAGTACATAAGATGAAACTTCGGTTTGGAGTCCTGTTTTATGTCGTAATTCTTCCACATAATATGGATTTTTTAAAAACCGTACATCAAATACTAAATCGGCATCGATCGGAAGCCCGTGTTTAAAGCCAAATGACATAATATTGAGTGAAAAAGTGGGGCTGCTCATGTTTGTAAATTCCTGTGCGATGCGTTCACGCAATTCGCGGGGCTTCAACTTGGAAGTATTCACGACGGTTTTCGCGCGCCCTTTTATTTCGGAAAGCAATTGTCGTTCCAATTGAATTCCTTCCAATGGTAAGCCTTTCGGTGCAAGTGGGTGTGAACGACGCGATTCTTTATAGCGTCGAACTAATGTGGCATCATCGGATTCCAAAAATAAAATGCGCAGTAAAATATCCTCTTCATCCAATAATGCGTCGAGCGTTTCAATCAGTGAGCCAAAAAATTCTCTCCCACGTAAATCCATTACAACCGCAATACGTGAAATTTTCTTCTCGGAATCTTTCATCAACGCTAAAAAAGTAGTCAAAAGTTCTGGCGGCAAATTGTCGACACAGTAATAGCCTAAATCCTCAAAGCTTTGCACTGCTACCGTTTTTCCAGCCCCTGACATTCCTGTAATGATAACTAACTCATGTGTATAGCTCGAACTACCCACTTGTTTCATCTCCTCTAGTTTTCTCCCATCGAGTTTTGAATTTTCTCGCTTAATAGCTCAAAATCCTCTGTATATTCAAATGTACCATATTGCATACCTTTGTTTAATGCCGCAAACAATAAATTTGTCCGGTCTCCTTCAGCCATAGGAAGATCGTTTAACCGTTCTATCGAGTGCCAGCCTAATAATCCTTCACGTGTTTCCACAAATGGTGTGCCTTCCGCATCTGTAGCGATAAATGTATAAAGCATCCACTCATCCACGACTGTATCCCCATTTTTTATGACCATTGTGTATACGCCTTTTAAATGAACGTCTTTTGGTGTTAAATTCGTTTCTTCCTGAAATTCGCGTATAGCGGATTCATAGATGGATTCTCCTGGCTCCATTTTGCCGCCTGGCGCAACAAACCAGCCTCTTCTCGGTTTTTGAAGCAATAATACTTGACCATCTTTAATAGCAAGTAAATTTGTAATACGTTGCATACACAACACCTCAACTCTTTCATTTAGTGGAGTCGCTTTCAAGGATATCCACATAAGTAAGGACATCATTTCGCGCTATTTGGAGCGAAACGTGTTTTTCTAAAGCTTATTTCTATTATACCTTGTCCTATGCATTCCGTAAAAGCACTCGTATCATTTGACCGGTTTTCTAAGTGAAGCATGCTGGAGGGAACGACAAATTACCAAAAAAAGAGGTTGTTTCAGCGCAAGACACGCTTGAAACAACCTTAGGATAAAAATATAAGGGGGTTAAAACAAATTCTACATTAAGTATACCCGTATTTTGTAACGATATGATTACATTTATGTTAAGGATTTATTGATTTATCTTTTCTTTTATTTCTTCTACGAAATGTTGCGCAGATTGTGCGGCGATACTGCCATCACCTGTTGCTGTAACAATTTGGCGCAGCATTTTTTCGCGCACATCGCCTGCTGCATAAATGCCTGGCACTGCCGTTTCCATTTTTTCATTCGTTACAATATAGCCTGCTTCATTTAAAATGTTAAGTGAAGCAAATGGCGCTGTTAACGGTAGCATGCCTACATATACGAATACACCGTCTGTCTCGACTTCGGATTCTGTGCCGTCAACTGTTGATACCAATGTCACTTTTCCTACTTTGCCATTCACTTCATGAATTTCTTTCACCGTTGAATTCCAGATGAAGTCCACTTTTTCATTGGCAAATGCGCGGTCTTGCAAAATCTTCTGTGCGCGTAATTTATCACGGCGGTGAACGATTGTCACTTTGTCTGCAAAACGCGTCAAATAAACGCCCTCTTCAACAGCAGAGTCGCCCCCGCCGATTACGATCAGGTTTTTTTGCTTGAAGAATGCGCCATCACATACGGCACAATAACTTACACCGCGGCCGCCAAGCTCTGTTTCACCTGGAATACCCAGTTTTTTGTATTCTGCGCCTGTTGTAATAATAATCGTGCGTGTTTTATATTGCTTTTTACCTGAAACGATGATTTTATATTCATCGCCATCGATTACTTCAGACACATCGCCATATGCATATTCGGCACCGAATTTTTTCGCATGCTCGAACATTTTTGTAGAAAGCTCCGGTCCTAAAATTGTATCGAAACCTGGATAGTTCTCCACTGCTTCAGTGTTGGCCATTTGCCCACCAGGAATACCACGTTCAATCATTAATGTTGATAAGTTTGCGCGAGATGCATAAACTGCAGCCGTCATACCTGCCGGACCTGCTCCGATGATTACTACATCATAAATTTTTTCTTCAGACATATTGATCCTCCTCTTGCGTGTACCATTACTATTTATCGTATAAGATTGCTCTTATAAATACAACTATACTGCCTATTCGAAGTCGGCTGGCACGAACTCATATAATTCATCATTATATTTCGTCAGTGTCGCAGTTGAAATGCCGTATTTGCCCGCAATCGCCTTTTTCGTCACATTTTTTTCGACTGCAATATGAAATGAATATTCAATTGCGGCAGCTAATGCAGCACAATTTTTAAACGCATAGCCTTGCTGGAACGCGATTTCGCCAAGTGCAAACCACGTACTTAAAATTTGGGAAACTTCCAATGAAATCGACTCATTCGTTGCTGCAATAAGCTCTGCCACTTCCATAAATTGAAGGAAATGCTTCTCTTCCTTGCTGTTTACATTGAAGTTATAATCAAGCGCATATGCTAGACAGAGCTTTTCCAAGTCGGAAAAAGCGGCGACATCCAAAATTTTTGGATGTGCAATAATTTCCTGCTTATGCATGGAACGCTTCAATAGAAAGAGACCGAATAATCGACTCGACTCATGCTCATTCGTTAATTGACGAATGATAAAGTCGCGATGATTTTCCGCCGATTTTCTTGAAATTGTCTCGTCGCCGGTTGCCCATGGCTCCATTCCTTCTTTTGACGGATCCATTTGAATCAATACTTTCCATGCTTCATTTGCTACTGTTTCATGCCCCGAGAAATACGCGGATTGGGCAAGCCAAAAGTAAAATCCTGTATCGCCTTCATACCCTTTTTTACTCATGGAGCGCAGCCATTTATACGCCTCTTCATATTGACCGATCAACGCAAATGTTGCACCGAGCTTATAGCGATTTTCCCATTCGAATGGCTGAATTTTCTTTAATAGCGACAGCAGATTTTTGAGCTCGTCGCTATTTTTCTCGTAATAGGCAAATACCGCCAAATTGCAAAGCGCATGAAGATTGCCTTTGTTTTCGCGAAGCACTTCATTCAGGATAGCGCGCGCTTGCTCAGTCTCGCCAATATAGAAATATGCTAACGCTAAATTATTATGGGCATTCCAAAGGTCCGGAAACTCCTCGATTGTTTGCTCCAATATTTCGATCGCTGTCCGGAAATCCCCCTGCTCCATATAACGGCGGGCCTTTTCCTGCGCCACAAGCTTCGCGCCATCAAATTCATCCATTTCATCAAAATCTTCCGAAACATAATCAACAAACTCCAATATTTCGGAGGCGTCTTCAATATACATGCCATCCGGCTCCATTTCCAAATATTGTGCCGCATATTTTTGAGCGTCTGCAATATGCCCGATACAGCCCGACACTTCCGCCAACATGAAAATAATTTCAGGTTCGTTTGGCTCTAAACTATATGCAGTATGGATTAATTCGTAAGCATGTTCAAAATTTTGCAGCTCCATTTCCAGAATGCCGTATTGTAACAGCACATGCGCATCATCCGGACTTAAGTCTGCCGCGCGTTTAATAAATTTATACGCCTTATCCATCTCGTCTCGTTCTATTGCTTTTAAAGCTTTATTGTAATAATAATCACCATTCGGAACAAACGACACGACATTTGTTGTTTTTGCTTTTAAACGTTTATTTTCCAATAAAATTCCTCCGAGTCATTTTCCGTTCATGTACTTCTTTATAATCAATTACACCCTGGCGTAATCTAATACGCCGGTGGTTCAGCTTCTTTTTACTGAAAAGAAGTTAAACAATGCAGTATATTGCGTGAAATAATGTTTTTAAACAAAGAAATAAGGAACGAGCATATGCCGTCCCTTAATCAATTCTTTCCATTATAGCATATTCATCAAATATGTCCTAAAACCGTGTTTGGCAAAATGATGAAATTTATGTAGCGATTATCCCCTTTTTCCTTCATGGCGTTTTTGCAATACATGAAGCACTTCATATACATCAACCTTTTGTTCCTGGAGCAAGACAAGCAAGTGATAAAGCAGGTCAGCCGATTCCCATTTCACTTCTTCGGCATCACGGTTTTTTGCGCCGATCACTACTTCCGTTGCCTCTTCGCCGACTTTTTTGCAAATTTTGTCGATGCCCTTCTCGAATAAATACGTCGTGTAAGCACCTTCTGGCATATCAGTTTCACGCTGTTTAATCACTTCAGCAAGCTGCGGCAAAATCGCGGCAGAACCTGGACGCTCGTTTTCCAGCAAGCTTTCAGTAAAGCAGGTTGCTGTTCCATTATGGCAAGCTGGCCCAGCAGGAATCACTTCAATAACCAATGCATCCTGGTCGCAATCTGTTTTGATCGAAATAACCTTTTGCGTGTTGCCGCTCGTAGCCCCTTTATGCCAAAGCTCTTGGCGTGACCGGGAATAAAACCAAGTTTCGTTCGTTTCCATTGTTTTTTGCAGTGACTCCGCGTTCATATAGGCAACCGTCAATACTTCTCTCGATTGTGCATCTTGAACGACTGCTGTAATTAAGCCTTGCTCGTTAAATTTTACGTTCATCGTACACATACCCCTTTTTCTTTTAAGTAGCTCTTCACTTCCGCCACGCTCGTTTCTTTATAGTGGAAAATGCTTGCTGCAAGTGCGGCATCTGCATTAATGTCCTGCAATGCTTCACGAAAATGTTCCGCATTGCCCGCACCCCCGCTCGCAATGACAGGCACTGTTACAGCGTCGCGCACTGCTTTCGTCAAAGCCAGATCAAAGCCCGATTTTTCGCCGTCTTTGTTCATCGATGTAAGGAGTATTTCGCCGGCCCCTAGCCGCACTGCTTCTTTCGCCCAGTCAATGGCTGTCCATGCCGTTTTATGGCGTCCGCCATGTGTATATACCATCCAAGTGCCGTCTTCCTCGCTATATTTCGCATCGATTGCGCAAACGATGCATTGTGCGCCAAAGTAATCTGCGCCTTCTTTAATAAGCTCCGGACGCTCTAAAGCAGATGTATTCACAGATACTTTATCGGCGCCAGCCCGCAAAATACGCTTCATATCTTCCATCGTTCGAATGCCGCCTCCTACTGTAAATGGGATGGCCAAAGTCGCTGCTGTTTGGCGAATAACATCGACCATCGTTTCACGTCCTTCATGTGAGGCCGAAATATCCAAAAATACGAGCTCGTCCGCACCTTGTTCATCATAAAATTTCGCCAATTCAACAGGATCGCCCGCATCGCGCAGCTCCACAAATTGGACACCCTTTACAACACGCCCCTCTTTTACGTCCAAGCATGGAATAATTCGTTTCGTTAACATATGTTTTCTTTAACTCCTTCTGCCCAAGCCTTCAATAAATACACGCCAAACGGACCTGATTTTTCGGGGTGGAACTGCATGCCTGTAAAATTAGCCTTCGCAACAATACCTGGAACTTGCACATCTTCATAATCCGCAGAAGCGATAAGCTCTTTGTCATCTGTATTGTTTGCATAAAAAGAATGGACAAAATAAACATGGCGCGCTTCAGGTAAATTTCCCCCGCTTAGCCAATCCGGTTTTTGCTGTAAAGATAAGTCGTTCCACCCCATATGCGGAATACGCGAAACCCCTGTAAACCGCTGAATACGTCCTTTAAAAATGCCAAGCCCTTTTGTCGCTGCAACTTCATCGCTTTCTTCAAATAATAATTGCATCCCTAAACATATCCCAAGTAATGGCTTTCTCGTATTTTGAATGAAACGAACCAAACCCGCACCCTCTAAACGCTTCATCGCATCCGGAAAAGCGCCGACGCCTGGAAGCACAAAAGCATCCGCCGTTTCTAGCTGTGCTTTATCATTCGAGATAAAGACTTGTGAATCCAGATGCTTTAATGCTTGCTCGACACTGAATAAATTGCCCATCCCGTAATCTATTACACCAATCTTCACGTTAACAGCCCCTTCGTTGATGGCACACCTTTTACTCGCGGATCAATTTGAATGGCATCGTCCAATGCACGTGCCAGCGCTTTAAAAATAGCTTCAATAATATGGTGCGTGTTATGCCCATATGGCACGATGACATGTAAGTTAATGCGTGCTTCCAATGCGAACTTCCATAAAAACTCATGCACTAATTCTGTATCGAATGCCCCTACCTTTGCATTTAGCTCTGGTGTAATCCGGTATTCCAAATGCGGGCGGTTTGAGCAATCCACAACAACTTGGGCTAATGCGTCATCCATCGGCACAAACGCGGTGCCATAACGTTTTATTCCCTTTTTGTCGCCCAATGCTTCGCGGAAAACTTGGCCCAAAACAATACCGATATCTTCTGTCGTATGGTGATCATCAATCCAAGTATCTCCGTTTGCAATAATTTTCCCGTCAAACAATCCATGCTTCATAAACAAATCAAGCATATGGTCCATAAAGCCGACACCTGTTTTTATTTCCGCTTGACCTGAACCGTCTAAATTAAGCTCTACTGCAATTTTTGTTTCATTTGTATTTCGTTCGATTTCCGCAAAACGTCTCATGCTTCTTCTCCTTTATCCCATCCGCGTGATTCTACCGCTCTTGCATGTCCTTCCAATCCTTCAAGCCGTGCAAGACGCGCAATTTTCGGTGAATTTTGCTGCCAAGTTTTTTCACTGTAATATACAACGCTCGTACGCTTTATAAAATCATCGACATTTAAGCCGCTTGCAAACCGGGCTGTTGAATTTGTCGGCAATACATGATTCGTGCCCGCAAAATAATCCCCTACAGGCTCCGAACTATAGCGGCCAATAAAAATCGCTCCCGCATGGCTGATCATTTCCGAAACTTGCTCAGCATTTTCGGTAATGACTTCCAAATGCTCCGGCGCCAACGAATTCACAGCGCGGACCGCTTCTCCGATCGATTCTGCGATATAAATATGCCCAAATTTTTCAATCGCTTTTCGGGCAATTGCTTCCCGTGGTAATTTCGACAATTGAATTTCTACTTGTTCTGCCACTGCATCGGCTAAATCATCACTTGTTGTAATCAAGACTGCACTTGCCAACGCATCATGTTCAGCTTGTGATAAAATATCTGCCGCAATTTCATCGGCATATGCTGTTTCGTCCGCCAATATACAAATTTCAGAAGGTCCGGCAATCATATCAATTGCGACATCGCCAAATACTTCGCGCTTTGCCAATGCGACGAAAATATTGCCCGGACCTGTAATTTTATCAACCGGGGCGATTGTTTCCGTCCCATAGGCAAGTGCCGCAATCGCTTGTGCCCCGCCCGCTTTATATATTTCCGTCACGCCTAATATATGTGCCGCAACGAGGACGGCATCCGGCAATTTCCCGTCTTTGCCGGCGGGAGATGCAATGACAATGCGCTTCACGCCCGCTGTTTGTGCGGGAATCACATTCATTAATACAGAGGACGGATATGCCGCCGATCCCCCGGGAACGTATAAACCTACTGCATCGAGCGGTGTAATGCGTTGTCCTAAATAAGATCCGTCAGCTAATGGCAAACGGAACCCTACCCGTTTTTGCTCATTATGGTATAGGCGAATATTGTTTGCCGCTTCTTGTAAATCCTCATATAACTGCTTATCAAAATTGCTGACAGCCTCTGTAATTTCCTGCTCTGTTGTGCGCAATTTTTCAGGCGCGAAACCGTCCCATTTCTCACTATAGTATTTAATTGCCGCATCGCCTTTCACGCGCACTTCCTGAATGACTTCACGAACGGTTTGCAGCTGCTGTTCATTGCCTTGCTCGAGTTGGCGTTTTAAAGAAATAGCATCGTTTAAAATTGTTATTTTCATATTTTATGCCCCTCTTATTTCACACATTTTTTTAACCGTGCCACTAAATCTTGAATACGGTCGCTTTTCATACGGTAGCTTACAGGATTGGCGATTAAGCGTGACGATACTTCGGCAATATGCTCATACTCGATCAAGCCATTTTCCTTTAATGTCCGACCCGTCGAAACAATATCGACGATGCGGTCTGCTAAACCAATCATCGGTGCGAGTTCAATCGAACCATTCAATTCGATAATTTCCACTTGCTCGCCAATCCCTTTATAATATTTCAGTGCAATATTCGGATATTTTGTCGCGATTCGCGGCGCGATTTCATTCATCGTCGTATTTGGCAAACCTGCCGATGCGATATAGCATTCACTGATTTTCAAATCGAGCAGCTCATGTACAGTGCGGCGCTGTTCGAGCAATACATCTTTTCCTGCTATGCCGATATCCGCTACTCCATGTTCGACATATACAGGTACATCCATCGGCTTGGCTAAAATGAAGCTGATTTTCTCTTCGGGAATATCTATCATTAATTTACGCGACATTTCCATTTCTTCAGGGAGGTTGAAGCCTGCCTCAAGCAGCATTTCATATGCCTCATCAAAAATACGCCCTTTTGGCATTGCGATTGTTAGCTGTGTCATGCTCTTGCCCCCCTGCTGTTGAATTCTTGGACTACTTTGAATTGCGCCTTTAATGCCTCGATATTCCCGATTCCTTCATATGATTGGAATGTCACTTGTTTTCCTTGCTCGCGTAAAAATTGCACTTGTGCCAGAGCATCCGAGAACCGGTCTGCCGCAAAAAGCACGAGCACTTCATCATTTGCAATTTCAATTTTCGGCATTGCTTCAAATACGCGATCTACCCGTAAACCAAAGCCGGTCGCCCCAACCTGTGACCCGAAATGCTGCAGCAATCCATCATAGCGTCCGCCATTTCCTAGCGGGAAGCCGCTCCCTGACGCGAATACTTCAAAAAGCATTCCTGTGTAATAGCTCATATGGCTTGATAATGTAAAGTCAAACGCTATGTACTTCCCATACCCTGCCACATCCAAAATTTCCGCTAAGCTCCGCATATATTCCAATGCATCATTTTTGCGTACATATTTTTCAATTGCTTCAATGGAAGGAAGGCTAATTGCTTCCTCGATATACGATAACAGTGCATCCGATTTTGTCTTCGGCAAGTCAAATGTCAATACCGCTTCTTCAAATCCGACAAAATTTCGCTGAACAAGCAATTCATTTATATGTGAGGCTTGAGCTTCACTCTCTGTATAGTCCTTTAAAATACAGCTCAAAACACCTGCATGTCCGATCGTCACTTTAAAATCGGAAATATGGTACGCTTTCACTAAATCGATGGCGGTCATAATAACTTCCGCATCTGCAAATACGGAATTATCGCCGATCAGTTCGATACCCATTTGATCAAATTCCGCCGGGCGCCCGCCTTCGCGTTGCTGTGCGCGAAACACGTTGGCAAAATACGCCAACCGCTGCGGGATTTTCTCTTTTAATAATTTTGCCGTAGCAACACGTGCAATCGGTGTCGTCATGTCCGGTCTTAGCACAAGTGTATTTCCCTGGCTATCGACAAGTTTAAAAAGTCTCGCATCTGAAATCGCGGACGCTTTGCCGACAGTATCGTAATATTCAACAGATGGTGTTTTAATAAACTCATAGCCGCGCGCACGGAGCAATTCTCGTCCTGTTGAGCGGATCAATTCGAGTTTCTCGTAAATTTCGGGAAATGTATCACGCATCCCAAGCGGTTTTTCAAACATTTTTATCGATGACATTTTGACACATCCTAAACTTTTTGAATAGATTATTATTTCCGTTTCCGTAATTTAACTTCATCATATTAGAGTGATGAATCACTAGTGTATGAAAGTATTTTACTGTTACTTTGCTTAACAGTCAATCGGTTCTTGAAATATTCGTATATAATTAAATATTCTGATTTTTAATTATACCTTATTTAGGCTTGTTTAGTTCAGGTTGGTTTGTAAAGAGGGGGAATTACGTTAATACGTATAAACTAAAGCAGTAATCTAGCTTTTAGTGATAAAGGGATTTTTAGAAGCCGCTAAGGTTAGCTTATTGGTCCATTTGCTTGAATAAGCAGAACAGTGCCGAAGAGATAAATTATATAAGCCGCTTTACATATAAATATAACTGTAGCCTATACAACACAAACGCCGTAATCTTATCCAATACTTCGCCTGCAATTCTTTGCTCTTCTTAAAATCGTTTTTAATCCAATAAAGGCGCCCTGCAATCGCAAGGCGCCTTAACAAACGGAAATTCAATTATGCCACACTGGCTGATCATTCTTTTTTCGCTCTTCCATTTCTTCGGCAGTAAAAATAATGCGCATTGGGTTGCCACCCGCCATCGCTCCTGCGGGGACATCTTTATGGACTAATGTGGCAGCTGATACAATTGCGCCGTCGCCGATTTTCACTCCCGGCAAAATCGTGGAGTTTGCGCCGACCATGACATTACTGCCTATTTGGACATCGCCTAACCGATATTCCTCAATTAAGTATTCATGCGCCAATATCGTTGTGTTAAAACCGATGATCGTATTGTCGCCAACCGAAATGCGCTCCGGGAACATTGAATCCGGCATGACCATTAATGCAAGGGACGTTTGTTTACCTATTTCCATTTTTAAAAAAGTGCGGTACAGCCAATTTTTCCAAGACATAAATGGTGTAATGCGACCAATTTGAATGAAGATAAAACATTTCATCACTTTCCAAAACGAAACAGTTTTATATACATTCCATAATGAATTGGCATTTTGCACCCGATAGCGTTCAGTCCTTCTCATGAAGATTCCCCTTTCACAATTTTCAGTAAATCACGCATATGATGCAGCATATATGTCGGTTCGTATGACATTAAATAGTCGACACCTTTCGCAGACCAAGCAACCCCCGCTGTTCGAACACCTGCATTTTTTCCGCCTTCTATATCATGCGAATTATCCCCTATCATAATCGCTTCCTCTTTATCGACCCCAAGCTTTTGCAGCGCCAATAAAATCGGCTCCGGATGCGGCTTCACATGCTCGACATCATCCAACCCGACAATGGCATCAAATAAATGCTCTGCTTGCAGCACTTTCATGCCGCGTGCCAATCCTTCACTGCTCTTCGTGGAAACAATCGCCATCTTCATCCCTAATGCACGGAGCTCCTCCAACGTTTCCACGACCGCATCATAGCCTGTCACTAGTTCATCATGGTGAGTTGCATTCCATTCTCTATATTTAGCCATCATTATTTCGGTTTCGCCAGGGGTTAATTCGTCAAAAGTTTGCTTTAAAGACGGGCCGAGGAATTTTAAACAGTCTTCTGTCGAATATTGCCCGGGAAATTTTTCGTCAAAAATATACATAAATGTTTGCACAATCAGTTCATTCGTATTTAATAACGTGCCATCAAAATCAAATAATAATGCTGTAGTTTTCATGAAAAATAACCTCTTCCTTTTAAAAAACCGCTCGCAAACATGCAAACGGTGTTAGTATTAGTTCTTTTTCTTACTTTTCTTCTTATTATCAGCAGCCGGCTTTTCTCCATCTAAATAATGGACAGCAGGCTTCACACTAATTCGACGATAAACGATAGCAATAATACCCGCCGCAATTCCGATAATGGAGACGATTTGGGCTGATCGTAAATCTCCTACTAAGTACAAGCTGTCTGTACGCATTCCTTCGATGAAAAAGCGTCCGAATGAATACCAAATTAAATAGAAGAAAAACATTTCCCCGCGGCGCCAATTCCATTTACGTGCAAACAGCAAAATGGCCAAGCCAACAACATTCCATAATGATTCATATAAAAAAGTCGGGTGTACATATGTAGCTTCTTCTTTAATATACATTTGCTCGATAATCCAGTTCGGCAAATACAAACCTTCCAAAAACTCGCGTGTTACAGGGCCGCCATAAGCTTCCTGATTCATGAAGTTGCCCCAGCGACCTATAATCTGGCCAACTAAAATACTTGGCGCAGCAATATCAGCTAAACGCAGAAAGCTTACTTTGCGCTTTCTAGTGAAAATATAAGCGGTAATAAATGCTCCGATTAAAGCACCATGAATCGCTATACCGCCATTCCAAATTTCGATGATGCGACCTGGGTTTTGGCTGTAATAATCCCATTTCATTGCAACATAATAGATACGGGCTGATAAGATCGAAATCGGTATTGCCCATATAAGCAAGTCTGCCATAAATTCCGGATCAAATCCGCGGCGCACCGACTCCCGCTGTGCCAAAAAATAAGCAAGGACGATGCCTACTCCGATAATTATTCCGTACCAGTTCACTGGGATTGGCCCTAGATGAAACGCGACAGGATTAATCGCTAATAAATTTGTTGTCATAAAGTTCTCCCTTCAACTACCTAAACCATTTATATTTCTTCATTGCATTAATAATCATCCATTTCATCATTTACGACAAGCATATCGTCCAGACGACGCGAAAATTCCTCTGCTGCATTCACGCCCATTTTTTTCAGACGGTAATTCATAGCCGCCACTTCAATAATGACCGAGACATTTCGCCCTGGCTGAACAGGGATCGTAAGCTTTGTTACTTCGGTATCAATAATTTTCATCTTTTCCTCATCTAATCCGAGGCGATCATAAAACTTTTCCGGGTCCCATGTTTCAAGCTCGACGATTAATGTAATGCGTTTGTAAGGACGCACTGCACTCGCGCCAAAAAGCGTCATTATATCAATGATACCGATCCCTCTGATTTCAAGTAAATGCTCCAATAAAGGCGGAGGGCTGCCAACAAGTATATTTTCGCCTTCCTGACGAATTTCCACGCTGTCATCCGCCACTAAACGATGCCCCTTTTTTACAAGCTCAAGAGCAGTCTCGCTTTTACCTACACCGCTTTTGCCCATTATTAACACGCCAATTCCGTAAACATCCACAAGGACGCCATGCATTGCCGTTGTCGGTGCAAGCTTGCTTTCCAAAAAGTTGGTCAAACGGCTTGAAAATCGTGTCGTCGTTTGTTTTGTGATGAGCACAGGCACATGATTTTCGTTTGATGCATCAATAAGCTCTTGCGGAACCGCTAAATCGCGCGAAATAATGATGACAGGTGTTTCGTCGGAGCATAATTGCTTCATGCGACTTCTTTTCTCCTCTTTAGGTAGCATTTCAAAAAAGGACAGCTCCGTTTTCCCTAAAAGCTGGACACGATTTGCAGGGTAGTGTGTAAAATAGCCCGCCATTTCCAACCCAGGGCGTGAAATATCGCTCGTCGTTATATAACGTCCAATTCCTTCCTCTCCACTAGCCAGCTCCAAATTAAACTTTTCCATAACATCTTTCGTAATTACTTGAATCATAAATTTGGTACGCTCCCATCTTCTTGCATCTATCCTGTATTTTATCATGACTATTCCAATTCCTATATAAAACGAGCTTAATTTTTTGAATATCATTTATGCCTTAATATAATTGCGCTGAAATTCGGCTTTAGTAATTCTTTCAGTAATATTTGCACCCCCTTTAAAAAAATTAAAAACGATGAGGCAATTATCGCCCCATCGTTTATTTGTTTCATTATTTTAATCCTGCCAAATATTCGGCTGCCGCTTCCGCTTCTTGACCTTTTAGTAAACCAGGAGGCATACGGTCTTTACCATTTAAAATAATATCCAATATTTCGTCCTCTGAATATTTCGCCCCTAATTCATTTAATGCCGGAGCACTTGCCCCTTGAAGCTGACCGCCATGGCATGTTACACAAGAGCGCTGTACAAGCTTCTCGCCGCTTAATTCTTCTTTCTCTCCATTCGATGATTTAGAATCTCCTCCGCCACATGCCGCCAAAACGATAGCAGAGCCGAACACTAATGTCAGTAAGCCTTTTTTCATTCTGAACCCTCCAAAAATGAACTTATATTGCACTATCGATTATAACAAACTTATACCTTTTTGAAACCTTCGCCAAGCACCTCATATGCATCCGAAACAATGACAAATGCTTGAGGGTCCACTGTTTTAAGCACTTGTTTCAGCTTTGTGAACTCTGTTTGATAGACGACAACCATTAATACAGGGCGTTCCTCGCCCGTATAGCCGCCAAATGCGGAAAGCTTCGTAACACCGCGATTAATCTCTTTATAAATGGCATCGCGCACTTCCATTTCCTTTTTCGTGATAATGTAGACCATTTTCGATTGACTAAAACCAAGCTGCACAATATCGATCGTCTTTGTCGTAACATAAAGACCTATTAACGCGTAGAGACCTTTTTCCAAATCGAAAACAAGTGCTGCACTTACCGCGATTACCCCATCAATCAACAGCACGCTTGTCCCTAAAGTTAAACCTGTAAATTTCGTAATGATTTGGGCAAGCAAGTCCGTGCCGCCCGTGGAAGCATTGCCTTTAAATACGAGCCCGATTCCTAAGCCGACAACGATGCCCCCAAAAATTGCTCCTAGTAATGGATTCAAAGTCCACGGGTCCCAGCGCTCCGTTATAATTACGAAAAATGGTAAAGCTACAGTCCCGACGAATGATTTAATGCCGAATTTCTTTCCTAATACGAGGACACCTGCAATAAATAGCGGAATATTGAATGCATACTGCACAATCCCTGCATTCCATCCGAACATGCCGTGCAAAATTGTACTAATTCCGCTTACACCGCCGGATGCTACCTGATTCGGAAATAAAAACACATTGAAGCCAAACGCGATAACTGCCGCGCCGATAATGACAAATACATATTCTTTAATGCTATTTTTCACTGAATTTTGCGTACTATACGTCATATAAATCCTCGCTTCTTTTACAAATTCCATTGAATTATAGCAAATCCTCTTCGAAATGAGAACTTCATTAAACTAAAGGAGAAATACGTTCATCCCACCATTCATTTCATAATAAACGCTTCTTCGACCCAAATTCTCACTTCCTTATACATCAGCAAAATTTCGTCATTCGGAATGTTTAATTCGGCGGCTAGTGGCGTGATATTGCCCCAGTCGAGTTTGTTTAAAGCGATGCTGAATTGCAAATAAGGTGTCAGCTCTGTATTTTCCCCTGTAATTGTTTCCAAAATATTTTCCGATAACGGCAATTGTGACACGATTGTGTTCATCGGCCGCTTCAATAGTGAATCGATCAATGAAAACAGCCCGACTAAAAAATACTCCGAAAAATTGCCTTTATAATTGCGGCGCGCGCATTTTTCGCATACTTTCGCCCTAAATAAGGAAGCATACATCAACTCTTTAAAAATATCGTCGTTTTTTCTCCCGTCCGATTCACGCATCGCCAGCAAGTAAACCCATTTCCGCAGCTCCATTAACCCTATCAATAATATCGCTTGTTTAATGGAGCGGACTTTCGTATTTGTACGCTTTGTCGAATCATTGATCAATTTTAAAAGACGATAGGATAAAGATATCTCCCGTTCAATATTTTCTGCCAGTAAATCAATATTCGTCTCATCATCCTGCAGCAGCGAAATGATCTGGAAATATTGAAACAAATTTGCCGGAATATCGGTTGCTGTTAATATTTGCGGTTCTTCAAAAAAATATCCTTGAAATAAAGAATAACCAGCCTGCTTTGCGATTTCATATTGTTCGCGCGACTCCACTTTCTCGGCCAAAAGCTTTATATGAGGGAATCTGGCTTTAATTTTATTTTCGATTTCCAGCCGATCTGCTGCAGTCGTAAGCAAAAAATCAATTTTTATATAATCAATTTGAGAGAAAAGCTCATCATAAATCAGCACTTTTTCATCCATGACAAAATCATCGAGTGCAAGTTTGAAGCCTTTGTTTTTCAATATTTTCAGCTGTTCAATCAGCCCTTGTGTAATCGGTATATTTTCCAGCAATTCAATGACGACTTGCCCGGGATCCAGAAAATCCAACGCCCCTTGCATAATTAAATTTTCCGTGAAATTAATAAATGAAGGCTTTCCGTATGTCACTTCCTGAATGCCGATGGAAAGAAAGGAATTTATTAATAAATCAATCGTAGCTGTATCCGAATCAACTTGTGGAAAGTTATTTACGTTATTATTTCGGTACAGCAACTCGTATGCAACAATTTCTTCCTGGATATTAAATATAGGTTGTCTGCCAATAAATACTTCCACATTGAATTTCCCCAATACTAGTATATTTTCACTTTTAAATACGCGACTAGATTTCTCTATTAAATTAGCAATGATCTATATGTGTAAAAAGTTGTCATTATATTTCCTTACATTGTACTATGAAACTAGATTAACAAAATTTGAGGAGGCAGTAAATGTGAATACTGTAAAATATGAGCAAAAAGATTTTATTGCATACGTTACACTAAACCGTCCCGATATGCTAAATGCCTTTAATTTTGAAATGCTTGAGCAATTGCGCAATGTAATGGAATCAATTCAAATCCATCCTGACATTCGTCTTGTCGTCATTACAGGGGCTGGCGAAAAAGCTTTTTCTGTTGGCGCCGACTTGAAAGAACGCAAAACATTGCCTGACACACTTGTAAAGCGGAATTTAAATCGTTTTGGCGAAGTGTTTACACTCATTGAGCAATTGCCGCAACCGACAATTTGTGTATTGAACGGCTATGCTTTTGGCGGGGGACTTGAGCTTGCGCTTGCTTGCGACTTCCGCATTGCCGCCGACAATATTACTGTCGGGTTAACCGAAACAAGTCTAGGCATCATTCCGGGCGCAGGAGGGACACAGCGATTGCCCCGTTTAATCGGCGAAGCAAAAGCATTGGAGCTCATTTTGACGGCGAAGCGAATGACTGCCGCAGAAGCGCTTCAATACGGCGTTGTCACAAAAATAGCGCCTGTTGAAAATTTGCATGAAGTGACAGCAGACTTTGCGGCATTAATTTTAAAAAATGCGCCGATTGCCATCCAGCAAGCGAAATTCGCTGTGAAGCAAGGGATGAAAACAGACATTCAAACAGGCCTCCAAATCGAACGAAAAGCATATGAACTTACGATACCTACAGAAGATCGCGTAGAAGCGCTCAATGCCTTTGCAGAAAAGAGACCCCCGCAGTTTAAAGGGAAGTAAATTGATGGAAGTGTAACGACTCTTTTAATAATCGGCCATAAGATAAAAAAAGGCTGCGCAAAAAGCGAAATCTTTTTGCACAGCCCTCTTTAATAATAGGAATACGCCAATTAAGCATATTTCTACTATTGTCATATTAAACTTATAAATATTTTTCAAACCAGCCGGTAATCTGCTCAAGTCGTTCCAATCTTAGGCTTGGAATACCTGTACGCGATAAATTATGGTCACACTCCGGGAAGCGTACGAAATCAACCTCTTTCCCCATTCGTTTTAATGTAATATAAAGTTGCTCCGCCTGCTCAATCGGGCAACGGAAATCGCGTTCACTGTGCAAAATAAGGAGCGGTGTTTCCACATTTTCCGCATATTTCAGCGGCGAATGATGCCACAGTTTTTCCACGTCCTTCATATCCGCAAGCATTTGCCATTCCGAGAAATAATAGCCGATATCCGATACACCGTAAAAGCTGATCCAGTTGGAGATCGAGCGTTGTGTCACTGCTGCTTTAAAACGATTCGTATGGCCGACAACCCAGTTCGTCATAAACCCGCCGTAGCTTCCTCCCGTAATACCTAGTCGCGTTTCATCAATCCATTTATAGTTTTGCAATACGTAGTCAACACCAGCCATAATATCCTCGTAGTCTCCGTCACCATAATTGCCGCGCACCCCATCGACGAATTCCTGGCTGTAGCCATGACTGCCCCGCGGATTCACATAGAGTACGCCATAGCCTTTCGCCGCAAGTAATTGCATCTCATGGAAAAATGTATTCGCATATAAAGTATGCGGTCCGCCATGCACTTCAACAATAAATGGATATTTTTCGCCTTCCACATAGTGAGCAGGCTTCATAATCCACCCATGCACAGTAATACCATCCTTTGCTGTATATGAGATCGCTTCAGGTGCTGACAGTGTCGTTTCCTTTAAAAACTTCTCGTTGAATGTTGTTAATTGCTTGCGCTCGCCTGACGTAATATCAAAATCGAATAGCTCCCCGGGGAATGTTGCATTCGATACGGTCATTAATGCACGATTGCCATTTTTGAAAATCGCATAGCCATATACATGCTCATTTTCAGGTGAAGCCGGGTAAAGCGCCCCTTCCAATGTTGCATAATATAATCGAATATCACCTTCAGTAGACACTTGGAAATACAAATCATTGTTTTCCGTCCACATTACCGCTGGTGCCGAGACGCCTTGCTGAATATCCGCAACCGCATAATCCCCTACAGGTACGTCCAGCATCTCCGTTAATTTTTGCGTTGTTTTTGTGTTTGCATCATAAATATAAACATGGCCATGCGTTGCGTTTTTATATGTATGGTCCGACCCGCCAAATGCGATATAACGATCATCAAATGAAAATGCCGCATCACCGTAGTGGCCGTCTGTATCGATTAGCACCGTTTCTTCCTTCGTCTCAGTATTTACTAAATAAAGTGGTGTGCGGAATACATCATCCGTATTTTCGGCACGATTGACAGCGACAACCAATGTTTTTCCATCATGGGAAATCCCTTGCAGGCTGTGAGAATAATCACCTTCCGTAAAGACTTTCACTTCTTTTGACGCCAAATCGACTTCAGCAATTTGGGAATAGCGGTTCTGAGGCAATAGCCCAACACCGTCTGCTTTATATTTCATTTTGTCGACTACATAGGCTTTCGGAAACTTTGTGTCTTCTTTTTCCTCTTCTTCAGTAATGTCTAACCCCTTTTTCACTGTACTCGTAATCCAAACTTTCCCGCCGCAAGGGCTCCATAAGAAAGAATTGACGCCATTCGGAAGTGTCGTCAGTTCCTGAGCTTCCCCACCGCGGCTATTCAAAATGTATAGCTGCTGTTTTTCATTGCGCTTCACTAAAAATGCAACTTGCTTTCCATTAGGTGACCACTTTGGATTCGAAACACGTTCATTGCCGAATGTCCATTGCGTCAGCTCGCCTGTTGGAAGGTCGATATGGAATAGATGCGCATTGTAATTATTTTCCTTTTTATTAATTTGCGTGCGGATAAATACCGCTTCTTGCTCGTTTGGCGCAAGCACAGGGTTTGTGATTGATTGAATATTAAATAAGCTTTCTTTCGTTACATAGTTTGTCATATTAGCACCTCTTATTTATTTCGATTTTCGTAATAATACTTTATCATTTTTTATTTGAAATTTCAAAATATAATTAATGATTTGAAGGAAATTCTCCTCCCTGAATGCAGTATTTACATGTACATGTAAAAATCAAAAGAAAAACACCTACTACAAATGCAATAGGTGTTTGAAAGTTTATGCTTTGGCGATTTCTTTTAATGAGCGGCGCAGTATTTTGCCTGTTGTGTTTTTCGGAAGTTCATCTAAAATTTCGATGATGGACGGCACTTTGTATTTCACAATATGCTCAGCACAGTATGCCTGAATATCCGCCACTGTTACAGACGGATCTTTTAATACTACATACGCATGTACTGCCTCCCCGAAATCAGGGTCTGGGAAGCCAACAACCGCCGCTTCTACAATACCTTCATGCGAGAACAATACTTCCTCCACCTCACGAGGATATACATTGTATCCTCCAACGATGATCAAATCTTTTTTGCGGTCCACGATGTAAAAATACTCTTCCTCATCTTTTCTCGCCAAATCGCCAGTATATAACCAGCCATCACGAATGGCAACAGCTGTTTCTTCCGGCATTTTGTAATAGCCCTTCATTACGTTCGGTCCACGTACGATCAATTCCCCCACTTCCCCGGCAGCTACTTCTTCACCATTTTCATCGACAATTTTATTTTCTACATTGACGATGGATTGTCCAATCGAACCTGGTTTACGTTCGCGGTCAATCGGGTTGAAGCATGTTACAGGTGAAGCTTCCGATAAACCGTACCCCTCGGAAATCCGCACATTGAACTTTTGCTCAAAGTTATGTAGTAATGATACAGGTAATGAAGCACCGCCTGAAATGGCTAGACGGATAGTCGAGAATGCAGAAACATCGCCTTCCCCATATTGATACAGGAAATTAAACATCGTCGGCACACCAGCGAATACAGTGGCCTTATATGTGGAGGCAAGCTCAAAAATTTCCCCTGGGCTAAAGCGTGGCGCCAATAAAATTGTCGCACCGCGAGTTAATGGTGAATTTACGACTACAGTCAATGCAAATACGTGGAATACAGGCAATGTTGCAATAATGCGGTCCTCTGTCGTCATTTTTAAATAGTCGCCAATATCTCGTGCATTGGAATATAAATTATTATGTGTCAGCATTGCGCCTTTTGGATGACCTGTCGTACCCGATGTGTACAAAATTATAGCTGTATCATCCGGTGCGACTTCTACAGGATCAATCATGCGTGTCGCTGTAGCAAGCACTTGTGAAAACAGCTTTGATTTTTCTTTTGCCGCATCCGAAAGTGCAGCATACTTTTCGCCGACATCCTGTGCAGTTTCGCAAATGATATAATGTTCGACTTGCGGGAATCTATGCACCCCTGCTTCCACAAGCGGTAATAATAAATCAAGTGCGATAACAACCTTTACATCACCATTTTTAATGATGTACGAAATTTCATCTGCTGTATAAATCGGATTGACCGGAATCGCGACAGCGCCAATACGCATAGACGCATATAGACTAATGATGAAATGTGGTGTATTTCCAAGCAAAAAAGCGATATGATCGCCTTTTTGTACACCCAAATCTTCCAAGGCAGCGGCGAAACGTGCAATCGATTGCTCCAATTCGCCATATGATGTGCCTTTCCCTAAAAAGTAGTACGCTGTTTTTTCTGGTTGTTCGAAAGCTTGTTGTCTTACCTTTTCAACTAAATTCAATACACCCATCCCCTTTATGCGTAAAATGAAAAAATATTCACTTTATTAACATTATAAAATAAGTATATTAATAAAACAATATAAATCTCTCGTTTATCCTTAAATATTGTATTAAAATCATTTTTTCTCTAATCCCTTTCATACGCGTATATGTGAAATATAGCGCCAGCGAATTAAGAAAAAGTAAACAATTTGGATGAGCGCAAAGAGTGTAAATGAAAAGACAACTTCTTTTACGATCGATAAATTCATAACATCCTTTAATACCGTTTGTACCACATAGAACGCAAAAGCGCTATGTACAAAGGCTAATCCCCATGGCAAGAAAAATTGGATAACTAAATTCCGCGTAATAAGCCGCTTTAGTTCTTTGTCGCTTAAACCAATTCTCTTTAACATGTCGAACTGTTTTTTTTCCCGATCCAAGTTTGCATAAATTTTGAAATAAACGAAACTGCCGGATGCAAGTAAAAATACAGCTACTACTAATATACCAACTAGGGTTAACAAGGAATACGTAGCTAATATATAAGAATAATTTAAGCCTGCATTTTCAAAGTAAAATGGCAGCGTATATTCATTATTCAAAATATAATCATGTGCAACCATTTGCTGAAGCCCCACACCTATATTTTCCGTTTCCGTCCAGTTTGGAATATCGAATGTAAATAAGTGATAGCCTGGCTCCACATAAGGTGCCTGTTCAAAATCATTTACTAACTGTTCAAAATCCTCATCGCTAATAATAATCGAATTGCTGCTTATTATTGCCGCCGGAAAAAACATTTTCGGGTAGACGCTATTAATCGTCAAGTCGATATTATTTTCCTTCAGGACTGTTGTGACAACCGTTTCTTCCAATGTATCAATCGAATCTTCCGAATAAGGGATGAACATCGCCTCACCGCTTTTTAAGTTGACGAGCGGATATTTATAGGAAAACAGCAAGTGATTAATATCCGTTTCCCTAAAAACCTCTACTGGATTGGATGTGTAAGAGGATGTTTGGCGCACTACTGTAAAGCGGGTCATATGGTAGCTGATCCCGCTGAATTCTAGCTCTTCAATAAGCGACAATATATGCTCGGTTTCATGCGGGTTATCGATTTCTCCTTTATAAAGGATGCCAATCGGATTGAGCTTGTCATATTGGGATGTGTAGGAAGACATTGCAGACAAAACGCCGACTGTCAAAAATGCGAGTGTCGATACAAGTGTCACGATGAAAAACATCCGGGAATTCACACGCAAAATTTGCACTTGTTCTGCTATCGCCAGCATGCGTGCACGTTTCCAGTAAAATAATTTACGATGTTTCAAACGGTCAATAATATAAAGCGTTGTATCCGTAAAAAAATAGTACGTTCCAAAGGTTACTAAAATCGGGATGAGCAGTGTGTACGTAAAAATGGATGATTTTGTCGTAACGAGTGCCAAGCTATAGCCAAATAAAATTAATACGATGCCTAAAATAGCGCTCCGCTCCGAATAGGAATCTGCGACATCGACATATTTAGGTCCGCGGATCAGCGTGCGGATTTTAATATCGGGACTGAACATCATACTAATAGTAGAAATTACGATAAATGCGCTTAAATAAACAAATAATGTAAGCACAAATGGCTTCCATGATAAATAGAGAGGCAATGCAGTCAAGTTCAAAATTTCCCGGACGATCATAAAGAAAAACTTTGAAAACGCATAGCCAAAAACAATTCCCGAAATACAGGAAAACAAGCCAATTGTCATCGTTTCAATGATGATCAATTTCCCTAGCTGGTTGCGGTCCATCCCAAGTTGAAGCAGGATTGCAAATTCTTTGGAGCGTGTCTCCAAAAAAGCGCGCATTGAGTAAAAAATAAAAAACCAGGAAAACAATACAAGTATTATTTCAGCAATAACCATACCCGCAATCGATACTTCGCCTAAAAATCCGCTTTCGATTTCAGGGTGGAACATGAGCATGGAATAGATGAAAAATACAAAAACGCTAAAAAAACTGGCCATGAAAAACGCAGCATAGTTTCGGAAGTTCCGGAAAACGTTACGGTAAGCGAATTGAAGAAAAGTCACCGACATGTCCCCCCAATAGGCTTAATACATTTAAAATGCGCTGGAAAAATGTTTGTCGCCGATCATCTTTATAAATTTCATTGAAAAACTCTCCGTCTTTTATGAAAATAACACGGTCACAATAGCTAGCTGCAATCGGATCATGTGTCACCATTAAAATGGTCGTATCATTTTCTTTATTCATTCTCCCTAAAAGCTCCAATACTTCCCGTGATGCATTCGAATCCAAATTTCCGGTTGGCTCGTCCGCCAAAACAAGCATCGGTCTATGAATTAAAGCCCGTGCTATTGCAGTGCGCTGCGCTTGTCCGCCGGATATTTCATTTGGACGCTTCAGTAAAATCGGTGCTAAATCAAGTAATTCACTTAAATCATGAAGGCGCTCTTCCATAATGGAGATTGGCTGTTCATCAAGCGTTAATGGCAATATAATATTTTCCTCCACAGTCAATGTCGGAAGCAGATTGAAATCCTGAAAAACAAATCCGAGCTGGCGTCGACGAAAGTATGCAAGCTCCTCGCTATTCAGCTTTTGCGGTTTCATTCCGTTGAATATAATTTCGCCGGATGTGGGCGTATCTATCATTGAGACCATATTCAGCAGTGTCGTTTTTCCGCTGCCGGATGGACCCATAATGGCAACAAATTCTCCCTTCTCCACTTCAAAACTAAGCTGATTTAACGCGCGCTTCGTAACTTTTCCCTCATACACTTTTGTAACTTCTTGTATTTGTAAAATAGACATAGTAACTCCTTTTAGACATATATCTTACTTTCTATCACCCAGGGCAGGACAACTTCGAAGCTAATTTCGATAGTCGGCCCGTCCAAGACTACGGGAACCCGCTCCATTTCGTCCGTCAGCGAAAAACAGTGTTCACCTACTATTACATCCCATCCATCTATTTCCCCTTCAACAATTTCACCGATAATATGGTACTTACCCGCATACATAATAGCGGTATTGTCGTTTACTTGATGGCTTTCCAGATGACTGGGCTTCGACAAGTCAATACCAAGCTCCCCTGCAAATTCAAGTACAGCTGGTTTTAAATGGTTTTCACAAGCTTCGACAAAATTTCGACATTCGTTACTCATACAACGATAACTATTAAATTCAAATGCCATCTTCGTTTTTTCTACATCTACCGCTAATTTCCAGTCCCCGATATGCAGCATAGCGCGCCTCCTATGATTGAAAAATCACTTCTACTTGTGTGCCTTGACCTACTTCTGATTCAATAACGAGCTGATGCCCGAGCTTATCGCATATTTCCTTTGCGATATAGAGCCCCATACCAGTGGATTCCCCTGTTTTCCGGCCATTTTCTCCTGTATAAAACGCTTTCATAACACGGGACAAGTCGGATTTAGGTATGCCGATCCCCTCGTCCCGGATGAGCAACCGTACTTGGTGTTCCTTTTGTTCTGCCGTTATATATATTTTTTTATTCGGATCAAATGTATATTTCACTGCATTTGTAATAAACTGTTCAATTAAAAAATGAAGCCATTTCAAGTCGCTCATGACGATTAAATCATCCGCAATATTTACTTCAGGGAAGACGCGATTAGTTATAAATAGGCGCTTATTGTCATTGACGGTCGCTGTCACTACAGATTTGAGCGATACTTTCGCAATTTGCATATCGTCCGCAAAGTTTTCCAGCCTTGCATGCATCAACACCATCTCAAGCCCTCTCTTCAAACGCTCAACTTCTTCCTGCACGCTTTTTTTATCGAGCTCATCTTCTTGCTGCAGCAGTAGCTCCAATACCGAAACAGGCGTTTTCATCTGGTGCACCCACTGATTCATAAATTTATATTGTCTTGACTGTGTCGCATACAAAGCTTGCACTTCATGCTGATAAAGTTTGTACAGCTCGTTCAAATAGCGTTCTGTCACTGCATATTCCGACGTTTTTGCATTTTTTTGAAGCGCATCTTCCATCGTCACAGGCAGCGCTAAAATTTTTGCCAAATATCGCCGTCTTAACATATAGCGGATGACTAAAAAGGATATAATCAAAAGAATGCTAATAGCAATCGCATAAATGGCGGTATTCGTATTGCGGAAGCCGTCCAGCCAAAATAAAGAAAGCAAAAATAAAGTTAAAGCGACTTGAAAAATGACATAGGAAAGATGCTCCTTGAAAAATAACTTTATCGCCATTACATTTCCTCCGCGCTCATTAAAAAGCGGTATCCCGCCCCGCGAACTGTTTCAATAACGGACGTAATGCCGTAATCCGCCAACTTCTTCCGCACGCGCGTCATATTTACATTCAATGTGTTTTCATCAACAAATGCTTGGTCATCCCATAATTCCTCAAGCAGCTGATCACGGGACACCACTTTCGGTGCCTGGCCCATTAATAACCCTAAAATGATGCATTCCTTCTTTTGCAAAGGGACGACTAGCTCTTTTAATTGAAGTTCCATCCGTTCCAAATATAAAGTGAGCTGTCCTTGTACAATTGTTCGTTCCTCTTGCCTTGTGGAATATTCTCCATATGTACGACGTAAATGACTGCGGATTTTGGCAAGTACAATTTCATAGTTGAACGGCTTCGTAATAAAATCGTCCCCGCCGTTTTCCAACGCAAAAATTTGATCCATCTCACCCGAGCGAGCCGAAATGAATAATATAGGGCATTTCGTATATTGCCTTAACTTCCGGCACCAATAGTACCCGTCATAGGAAGGCAAATTAATATCCAATAAAATAATATGCGGCGAAAACGCTAAACATTGTTCGACTAATAAATCGAAGTCTTTAATCGTTTCAACGTCATATTGGTATTTCCTTAATGTGTCCGCCAATAGAGAGGCGATTTTCGGATCATCCTCAACGATGAAAATTCGATGCTTTTCCATCTGAATGACCTCCTTTTCAAAAAAATTATTTAAAATTTATCTAAATATTTTAAATTATGCTGTTTAAGTACTGCCTCTAATATGGGTGCAAATACACAACCATCTTCAGTGCAGCGAAAAAAACGAAATCCTTTTTCGTTTCTTTCATTGTAACAAAAAAAGGGAGCACTCGAAAATAGGAGCCCCCTCATTGTATTATTCAAATTTTGTTTACGTTTTTTTGCATGGCGCTTAATAAATCAATTGAAGGAAATCCTCCTCTGTAATGCCGCCAAAATAAGTAGGGATATCAATTTCTTTCAGCTTTTCCGCAATCGCCGCTCGATCATATTTCGTTCCAATCAATAATTGTGCTATTTCTTCCACATCGCCTATACCGAAGAAATCTCCGAAAATTGTTGCCTCTTCGATAACTCCTTTATTTACTTCTAAACGAATATCCAAACTGCCTGATGGGAAGCGCTTTGTTTTTTGAATATTAAAGCGCGGCGATTTGCCGTAGTTCCATTCCCATAGCTGATAACGGCTTTCCGAAATTTTGTGGATTTGTTCCCAATCGTCTTCTGTCAGCTCGTAATATTTGATGTTTTCCTCGCCACCGAAAATCGATTTTAAAATTTCCATACGGAACTGTTCAACTGTAATTTTCTCCTGTAGAAAATCAATGATGTTCGCAACACGGGAGCGTACCGACTTAATGCCTTTTGACTCGATTTTGTCCTGTTTTACCTTTAACGAATTCACGACAGCATCAATATCCAGGTTAAACATAAGCGTCCCATGGCTGAACATGCGCCCGCGCGTTGAATATTGCGCATTCCCTGATACTTTTCTGCCTTCCGCCAAAATATCGTTACGGCCCGATAGCTCGGCATTTACACCAAGCTTTGCAAGTGCGTCCACTACAGGCTGCGTGAATTTTTTATAGTTGCTGAAGCTGTTGCCGTCATCCTTTGTTAAAAAGCTGAAGTTCAAATTGTTCAAGTCATGGTAGACCGCTCCTCCGCCGGATAAGCGACGAACAACAATGATTCCGTTTTCTTCTACATAGTCTGTGTTGATCTCTTCTATCGTATTTTGGTTTTTTCCGATGATGATTGATGGCTGATTAATATAAAACAGCAAATAATCATCTTTTTCAATATCCATGTTTTTTAGCACATATTCTTCAATCGCCAGGTTAATGCGCGGATCTGTAATTCCTTTATTATCGATAAAATACATGAGTCTTCACTCCTCCACAAATTGTCCATATTTATTTTAACTTAAATTAGGCATTTTGTGTTGACGAATTAAATCTGTTATAATACAATACGATATATAAACAGAAGTAATATAACAGAAATTTAAAGGAGGCATGCACAATGTTAGAAAACGTAGTGGAATTTTTCAAGAACCTGCCTGATAAAATTTGCGTTCAATGCGGTGACAAAATTGAAGAACAAAGCGAGTGCTACAGCAACAATTGTGATAAATGTAACTCTCTTTAATTCTTTATTCACTGTTTAATTCGCACTATTTTAAAGCCTTCATCTTAGAAAATAGATGAACCTATAATAGCTTACATGAACCGCGAGCCCGCTCAATGCTCGCGGTTTTTTCTGTACTAAAAAAGCATGGATTCAAGGGAAACTCGAATCCATGCTTTTTCTTTCTATGCTTCTGTATGATGTTTTGAATAGCGTTTTTTATGAAGCAATGCAAAGTAGCCGAACGTGATTGCCAAGCATGAGAACATTACTGCACCTAAAATCGACCAGTTGAACATCAGGAATGATGTATCGCCAGTTGAAATGGCTGCTTTAAAGCCTTGCACAGAGAATGTCATCGGTAAAATCTTGTTGAAGAAATGCAATTGCTCTGGCACTAGCTCAATTGGGAATGTCCCCGCGCTTGTCGTTAATTGAAGTATTAATACGACGATGGCAATAAATCGTCCTGGATCGCCGAACAACGATACTAATAATTGAACCATCGCTAAAAATGTAAAGCTTGTTAAAATCGTTGTAATAATAAATTGCGGCATGCTGTTGACCTCAAGACCGAGGCCCCAAACTACAATGGCAATCGTAATGAAGGATTGCACTAACCCGACACCGATTAATACTGTTACTTTACTTGCAAACCAGCTTGCACCGTTTTTCGGGAGAATGGCTGGTTCAACAAATGGGAACACAATCGAAATTAATAATGCCCCAACGAATAGCCCCAATGAAATGAAGTATGGTGCAAAACCTGTACCGTAGTTTGGTACATGGTTTACAGATTCTTTTTCGACTTCCACTGGTGAGCCGACCATATTGTACGTATCTTCAGTTGGGTTGACATCTACTTTGTCACTTGCTTCTGTTAACTTTTCAGATAATGTTGTCGTACCGTCCTTTAACTCTTTTGTGCCATCCACTAGAGTTGTTGAACCTTGCGCCAACTCACCTGATTTTTCAGCTAATAAGCTTGTGCCATCATTTAACTTATTCGAACCATCTACTAATGTGTTCAAACCTTGCGCTAATGAATTCGCACCTGTTGCCGCACTCGATGCACCTTTGCTCAATTCATTTAATTTTCCTGCAATTGTTGTGTTGCCTTCTGTTAATGATTTAGCTCCTGAAACAAGCTGTGCCGAATTTTGCTGTAATTGTGCAACACCTGCATTTACTTGTTGTTGTCCTGCATTTAATTTATTCGCGCCTTCACTGATCGCCGCGATTTTATCGTCTAACCCATTTGTGCCTTCATGTAACTGGCCTAAACCACCGCTTACCTCTTTACTGCCAGCCTGCAACTGTGCGAGCGCTGTTTTTAAAGCTGCTTGGTTTTCTTCTGGCAGCATTGGAAGGATTGCCTCTAATTGGCTCGCCAATTGATCCATTCCTCCTGCTACACTTGCTGAGCCATCTGCCAATGCTTTCACTTTATCATCAATATTAGCCGTACCTTGTGTTAGCAACTTCAAGTTTTCAGCTAAGCTCGCTTGGCCTGATGTAATTTCCTTTTGACCATTGGCTACTTGAGCTACACCATCTGTATAGCTCTCAATGCCTTGCTGCATTGTATTTGCGCCATCTGCAGCTGATTTTGCTCCTGCTGCCAATTGGTTGCTTCCGTCAGCAATTTTTGCTACACCTGTCGCTAATTCATTTGCGCCTGCCGCAGCATTTTTCGCCCCGGCTGTTAATGTGCCGGTTCCGTCAGAAAGTTCAACAGAGCTTGATGCCAATTGCTCTAAATAGCCTTTTAGCTCATCCGCGCCATCCGCCAATTTTTTTGCGCCCTCATCTAATTTGCCGGCACCATCCGCCGCCTCAACAAAACCGTCACCAAGCTGTGTGATGGAATCAAATAATTTTTCAGCATATGTTGCCGAAACTTGTGTGTTCACTTCCGCTTTAATACGGTCCATTGCTGTTTCACCGATTTGTGCGCTTAAAAAGTTGAAGCCTTCATTCGGAATATAATCAATTACTAATTTTTGTGGCGCATCATCCAATAATGTTGTTGCGTGCTCCGAGAAATTTTCCGGAATTTTAATTAAAATATAATATTTTTGATCTAATAATTGTTGCTCTGCTTCATTCGCGTCCACTTCTTCAAATTGGAACTGCTCACTATCTATAAGCTTGTCGACCAATGTTTGGCCGAGTTCCATCGTTTCGTCATCCATCACAGCTCCTTTGTCTTCATTGACAATGGCAACTGGCATGCTTTCCAAATTGGCATATGGATCCCAAAACGCCCATAAAAACATCCCGCTGTACATGACAGGAACAAAAAGAACGGCAATGACAGAAATAAGCATTTTTCTTGTTTTAAAAATCTTAAGCCATTCTGCTTTTATCACACTAATTCCCTCCTTAAAAACTATATGACTGAAAACGTCAATTGGTCATTTCACTGTAAAAAAGAAACCACTTCACGTGGAAGTGAATATTACTTTTTCTTTGCTAAACCACGGAAAATGGTCTCGCTGAATAATGTCAAAATTTCTTGTTCGTTGAGTGGCTCATTATGCGTCAACTGCCAATCTACAATAAAAGCTAAATACGATTTAAACAATAAAAAGGCTACATGCTCAGCGTTACAGTCAATAATCTCATCTTTTTCGATGCCGTTGCGAATTCGCCTTGAAACATATGAAATGATTTCCGACTCGATTTTTAATAGCATTTGCTGTACTTCCGGTGTTCCCAGCGCTGTTTCCTCTTCTATTAGTTTGGCAAATAGTAAATGGCGCTCGCGGAATTGCAGCATTTTCATCAACGCTGTATGGGCATTTTTCATAAAGCTTGCATTAGCGTCGATTAATTGATCTGTTTCGTGTTTCATTTCATTGATCAAATGAAATACCACTTCTTGAAAAAGCTCTTCTTTATTTGTGAAAAAAGTATAAATTGTCCCTTTCCCAACATTTGCGATTTTTGCGACTTGTTCAATCGTTGTCGCTTTATAGCCAAATAACGTAAAGGATTTTGTTGCAGCAAGCAAAATTTCATGTCGACGGTCCATAAATCCACCTCCTCATAACAAATGCGATTTTTATAATTTCTTCTAAAACAAAAAGTGACCGGAAGACCAATCCGGTCATCCAGTCATTATTATACACCGTTCTTTTCATTTTGCAACAATTAATGATCATGTTCTTCATCTTTTTTTTCGTCTTCATGTTCACCATGTTCTGAACCGTGTTCCATTGAATCCGAACTTGTATCTTCCAGCACTTTGCTCATATCCGGATTGCCGACAATGAGCTTTTTCTTTGGCATCACATGCATACCGCGCGCCGTTGTGTGTGCAAACATATAATATACTCCATCATGATCGAACGTATATTCAGCGATATATACACCGTCTTCAGTCAGCTTCCCTTCCAGCATTTCGCCATCATCCCGAAGACCTGACTCCCATACTTCAAACATTACTTCCTTCGCATCATCCACAGCTTCCGCATTTTGTGTAACATGTGCAGCCAGCTGAACCGATTCTCCTACATTCAGCTCTTCCGCCGTTTGAATATCCACTTCCACGAATTCAGGCACTTCCGCTGTGTCCAATGTTTCAACTTCCTTTTCGTCCCCACAGCCAAATAATAAGAACGGTACTGCTGCTGCACTGTATAACCATTTTTTCATCATTATTCCTCCATTAAAGGGAGCGTTATAAAAACGGATGTCCCTTCACCTAATTTGCTTGCAATTTTTAAATTTCCTTTATGCTGTTTAACAATTTGCTCGACAATCGATAATCCGAGACCGCTGCCCCCGTCTGAACGACTCCGGGCTTTATTGACGCGATAAAATCGCTCCGTCACATGCGGCAAATCTTCGGATGGGATTCCTATGCCATAATCGGTGACTGTCAATACGGCTTGTGACTGTACGATGTCCGACTCAATGATGATGTTTGATTGTTCATATGAATAATGAATCGCATTTTCAATAATATTAATGAATACTTGCTTGAGCTTTTCCTCATCGCCAATGACAATAATATCTTCGTTTAGTCGCAGCACCAATTTTATATTTTTTGCTGTCACTTTTTGACTTACTAGACGAAGTGCATCACGAATTGTTTCGGCGAGCACGAGCATGTCGTATTGCGCTTCCTGCTGTACATTCTCTTTTCGTGCAAGCTGCATAAGCTCATTCGTCAATCTTTCCATCCGTGCTGCTTCTCTCACGATTAATTGGATGGCTTCTTCACGCTTTTCCTCCTCAATCAACCCTTTTTGAATGGCTTCGCTATAGCCTTTCACATAGCTGATCGGTGTGCGCAGTTCATGCGAAACCGTTGCCAAAAAGGATTTTTGCGCTTCGTCATCCCTTTGGATTGCATCGGCCATTTGGTTGAAGGCCGATGATAAATGGCCAATTTCATCATTTAATGAAACGTTGACCCGCACATCGTAATCGCCTTTTGTCATTTGATTTACCGCTTGATGCAAATTTTCCAACGGCTGTAGAATTTTTCGCATTCCTTGATATACGAAAAATGCAGCGACAAGCAAAAACATAATCGCCCCGGTACTAAGCAAAATCACCTCTTCTTTTGCCAGCTCCGAAATTTTTGCAAGCGGATAATATAGATAAATGATCCCTTCTAATCGGTTTTGATCGGTAAAAGGCAAAATCACAGATATAATCTGACGTTCGAAGCGTTCTTCATAGCCTATTTTCGTTA
This sequence comes from Solibacillus silvestris, assembly GCF_051967575.1. NCBI lineage: Bacteria > Bacillati > Bacillota > Bacilli > Caryophanales > Caryophanaceae > Solibacillus > Solibacillus silvestris. Next base: position 15,899 of record NZ_JBQCJW010000010.1, on the reverse strand, counting down.
TGGCTTTTCCTGATAGGAGCTGCTGACGCTCATCGGTCCCGATCAAAGCATCATAATCAATTTCAAAAGGCACACATGCGCTTAGCTCGCGCGGATTGCGAACGGCAAATATTTCGATATTGGAATAAGCGGCAAATGCTTCAATATCGGCGATGAGCTCTTCCGACACTTTTCCGCCGGCATATTTTGCTTGGAGCTTTTCACCTGTTTCAATCATTGTCGCTTTCGTATCTTCCACATATAGCTGTTCATACAGAAAATTCGTAAATATGTACATAAAAATAACTGTAGCACTTAAAAATAGGACAATCAGCAGCCACAGCTTTGAGGATAATTTTTTCATGTCCTGTACTCAAAGCGATAGCCTACACCCCATACTGTTTGAATGTATTCACTCGCGTCTTTCGATTTTTTGCCTAGTTTCAGCCGCAATGTTTTAATATGTGTATCAACAGTACGTGTCCCACCCACATAATCGCCATCCCAAATACGCTCCAAAAGTTGTTCACGTGTATAGACAATTCCCGACTTCAGCATAAACAAATGCAAAAGCTCAAATTCCTTTAAAGTCAAAGTCACCGCTTCCTGATTGACATATACCTTGCGCGAAACTTCATCTATTTTTATGACCCCGCATCGCAAATAATTGATTTGGGGTTGTTCACTTGCGACACCTGCCCTTCTTAATACCGCAAAAATCCGTGCGGCAAGCTCATCGCCGGTGAACGGTTTCACGATATAATCATCACCGCCGATCATGAGTCCCTTAACTTTATCTTCATTTGCATCCCGGGCTGTCAGAAAAATAATCGGGACAGCAGCCATCGCCTGTATCGCTTCACAAACAGCAAATCCGTCTTCTCCCGGCATCATTACATCAAGCAATACTAAATCAACCTGGTGCCGCGACAATATAAAATACGCTTCAGCACCGCCACCTGCATGCAATGTATGAAAGCCGGAATTGCGCAAAATGACATCGATCAGATTTCGCATGTTCTCTTCATCATCCACTATTAAAATGGTCGTCAATGCCTATCCCCCCTTACGAGCAATTGAAAAGGACCTTTATATGTTTGGACTTGCTTCCGGACTTCGCCATCCGCTAAAAAATAAAGTGTATGGTCGTCATATCCCGCAACAACCGTCTTATCCTGAAATTGGGTGACCGCAAATGGATTCGCTCCAATCTCCCGCTTCCACAAAACATCCCCATCCAGCGTCACACGATAAATCATATTTGAGCCATGACTCGATATGACGACATCACCCTCTGCTTGCGAAAAAGCAATCGGCATAAGCGGCAGCAAAATCTTATTTTTTAATTGCCCTGTAGCCATATTATATACTTGAACGAACTCATTCGGTTTATTTCCTTTTCCATGACCGCCTACCCATAGCTCTTGACGTTCTTCTGCTATAAACAGTCCTTGTGAGGAAGACAATATAGACCACTCATCCACCACGTTTAAGCTTTCTTTATGAACGACTGATAACACCGTGTCCTTATAATTTACAACATATAAACAATCATGCGCCGAGACCATGGACATCGGATAATTGCGGAGTTTCACTTTATTCGCAAGTATTCCTTTATCCGTATAGCTGGCGAGTTCATTCGTTTTCCCGTTTGTCATAAATAAACGGCTTGTCATTTCATCATAGTATGCATTTGTCACACCGGCCCCTACATCAATAGAACGAACAAACTTACCGGACGAAAGCTGTACAATATCCGCTTTTTCCAATTGATAGCCATATAATACCACATGGTCAAAGCCGATTAATGCTGCTCCTGTATAGCCCTTCTCAAAAGGCCAGGTCGCGATTAATTCCCCGGAATTGTCATAAAACGTAATAGATGGCTGTATAATATTTACGGATGCAACAAAAGGCTGGTGCGGATTGATTTCTTGCAATCTTTCCCCACTGCAGCCTGCGAGCAGAAAAATTATGCAACAAAGAAAGTAGATTCGAGTTCTTTTCATAGTCATTGCACCTCACCAAATAGCGTACTAAAAAAATGTGAAATTTGCATGAAAGGAATAGGGAAAATTTGTGAACGGCTAAAGGTATAAGAGCTCAAGCAAATTTGGCGCGGGCTATATATGATCCCACCGACCATGCATTCCCTGCACACAAAAAAGCTGCATTAAAAGCAGCTTCACTTTTAATACAGCGTTTTCGTTCAATTTGACTATTGAAATATTATATCGCTAATTTAGATTCGACTAATTGGTTGATTACTTTTTCAGCAGCATCTTTCCCTTGCAGCACACAGTCCGGAATACTGATTCCCTCATAGGAACTTCCAGCCAAATAAACATGCGGAAATTCCTTATAAAACTGTGCCTTCATTGTCGACATGCGTGCTTCATGACCGATTGTATATTGCGGCATTGCTTCTTTCCAGCGAGCGACTACTGTCAATAATGGCTGTGTATCTAATCCGATTGCTCTTTCCAAATCCTGCAGTACAATTTTTTCAATTTCACTATCCGATAGCTCCACGATTGATTCATCGCCGACACGACCGATATATACTCTCAATAAGTCATGGCCTTCAGGAGATACATTATCCCATTTCCGGTGGCTCCATGTGCAGCTTGTAATTGCAAAATCACTGTTGCGGGAGACAAAGAAATTAAGTGCATCTTCATACTTTTGCATCGAGCCCTCTTCAAAAGCCATCGTTACGGTTGCTATTGTCGCATAATTCATGTCTGGAACTTGTTGCATAATTTCCGAATCACGGAAGATTTTTTTCGTCACATTGAACGGTGTCGTGACGACTATTTTATCTGCCTGAATGGATGTACCATCATTCAGTTCTATCAGTTGTGTATGCTCACTTTGATTTTCGATGGAATTCACTTTTAATCCTTTTAGAATTTTTACATCTGTCAAAGAATTTTCCAGTGCCTCGATTAATGATTCCAATCCGTCTATAAATGATTCGTAATGAATTTCCCCCGGCGTATCCACTAGCGCATAAATCCCTTTTCCTGTTTTTTTCATGCCGATCAGTAAGCTGCGGTAATCTTTTTCCAGCTGATAAAATTGCGGAAACATCGACTGCATGCTTACATGGTCGACATCACCGGCAAATGTGCCTGCCAACACTGGCTCGACTAGATTTTCTACAAGCTCTTTTCCAAAACGTCTGCGGAAAAACTCGCTAATCGGTTCGTCTGCTTCATGCGGCAGTTTCGGTAAAAATAAATCTCCCGCTGCTCGCAGCTTACCGATTACAGATAGGACATTCGATTTTATAAACGGAAAGATTTTAGGTGACCCCCCGAGCAAAAGATTACTCGGTATTTGGTGCAGCTTGCTACCAACTGCGATGAAAGTTCGACCATTATTATTCTGAATCATTTCATGTTCGATATTTAAATCACGTGCCAACTTACGGACACTGCTACCTGTATCAAAAAACGATTCAGGCCCACGTTCGATAATATATCCATTTTTGCGTACAGTATGGATTTTACCACCTAAACGTAGTGACGCTTCGATTAACACGATATCCAACGGTAAATTATGCGCCTTCGTTTTTTGCTGTAAATAGTATGCCGTCGTCAAACCAGTGATTCCACCGCCAACGATAACAACCTTTCCCCTTTTTAAAGTCACCTTCATCATCACTCTCTACTTTATTTCGCAATTTTTTTATTGATCGCATCTACCATTGCATCAATAAACAAAGGATCGGTATTTGGCATTGTCGGGCGATAGTAGCTTGCGCCAATTTCATCACATACAACTTTACACTCAATATCATTGTCATATAGAACTTCCAGATGCTCCGTCACGAAGCCTACCGGTGTATAAATGAATGCTTTATAGCCTTTTTGCTCAAATAAATCCTTCGTTAAATCCTGTACGTCCGGACCTAGCCATGGCTCAGGTGTTTGACCAGCAGATTGCCAGCCTACTTCCACATTTACGATATCGGAAGCCTCTTTAATTAAACGCGCCGTTTCGATTAATTGCTCTTCGTAAGGGTCGCCGGCTAATTTAATTTTTTCTGGCAATGAGTGGTTCGATACGATTAAACATGCATGTGCACGCTCTTCATCAGTCATTTTCGCAAGCTCGCCGTTCACTGCTTCTTTCCAAAACTCAATGAATTTCGGTTCATCATACCAAGCTTCAACAGAAGTGATATTTAGCGTACCACCTAATTTTTCGGCTGCTTCTTTTGCACGGCCATTGTATGACTTAATCGAAAATGTTGAGAAGTGTGGTGCTAAAACGATCGATACCGCTTCAGTAATACCTTCTTTCACCATTGCCTCTACTGCATCCTCGACAAATGGCTCAATATGCTTTAAGCCGATAAATACTTTATATTCCACTTTATCTTGCACTTCGTTAAGTCGTGCGCATAATGCATGAGCCTGCGCTTCCGTCATTTTTGCAAGAGGTGAAATACCGCCAATCGCGCGGTAACGCTCTGTTAAATCATCGATATGCTCTTGGCTTGGCTTGCGGCCATGACGAATATGTGTGTAATAACGTTCAATATCTTCTTCTTTATATGGCGTACCATATGCCATCACTAATAACCCGCGTACTTCCTTCATGTACTATCACCTCTGAATATTTTTAGATACATCTATCTACCAAAATATATAAAATTAACGTTTTGCGATTTGCTCTCGGCTGTATTCATGTACAAAAGTTGTAAGGCGTTTTAGTACGGCTGGATCCACTTCCGGGAATACACCGTGCCCTAAATTGAAAATATGGCCGCCTGTATGTGCTAAACCTTGATCTACAATATCTTTCGCCCTTGCTTCGATTACATTCCAATCCGCCAATAACAATGTCGGGTCTAAATTACCTTGGACTGCTTTCGTTACACCACGCGCTTCCGCTTCACGAATTGGCAGACGCCAGTCCAAACCTACTACATCAATCGGCAAATCATGCCATTCGTTCACTAAATGTGATGCCCCGACACCAAATTGAATTAAAGGCACATTTAAAGCACGCAGCTCGGCAAAAATACGCGTCATCGTTGGTTTGATGAAAATGCGGTAATCTTCCACATTTAATGCGCCTACCCAAGAATCGAAAATCTGGATTGCTTTTGCCCCTGCTTCCACTTGGGCAGTAATATCTGCAATAATCATATCTGCAAGCTTTTCCATTAGTAAAAACCAAGCTTTCGGCTGTGATACCATAAATGATTTTGTCTTTGCGTAATTTTTGCTTGGACCGCCTTCAATCATATAGCTGGCTAAAGTAAATGGTGCGCCTCCAAATCCGATTAACGGAACATTCAACTGCTCTTTTGTCAGCATTTCAATCGTTTCCAAAACATAAGGTGTATGCTCTTTTGCATTGAACTCGCGCAAGTTTTCTACATCTGCCGCCGAACGTATCGGGTTTGAAATGACCGGACCGATACCCGCTTTGATTTTTACATCTACCCCCATACCTGGTAAAGGGGTTACAATATCTTTATAAAGAATTGCAGCATCCACGTTGTATTGCTCAACGGGCAAACGTGTAACATATGCACATAGCTCAGGCTGCATAGTAATTTCTTCCAATGAGTATTTTTCTTTAATTTCACGATATTCTGGCTGTGAACGACCTGCTTGACGCATAAACCAAACTGGCGTATGTTCCACTTGTTCACCACGAGCAGCACGTAATAATGTATCGTTAAATTTCATCATGTTAGATTTCTACCCCTTAAAATAAATTCTTTTTTATTTCCAAACTTTAAAAACGTTATTAATATCCATTATCGACTATAAACTTTTCATGAAAACTTGTATAGATTTCTTAAATAAATGTCATAAAATTGTCCCTTCTGCCTTATAACTTTTTGACAAATGGCTTGAACATCTTTATAAATGGAAATAATAGTGTAAAGGAGGTCGGTTATATGAATTTTTATGTAACTTCAGGAACACCTGACTATATGGAAAAGTTAATCGCAAAAAATCCGCAGCACCCATTGATCTTATTACACGGAAATGGAAACTCCGTTGTATTACATGAAACAGATAAGAAATCCATTTTTGCTGTACCTCGGAACTTTGAAGTCATTGCACAAAAAGGACAGTTTGAGCAAAAGGGCTATTTTACTTTTTACAATATGCCCATTATGTCAGATGAGCGCCCTGTTTTCGAGAAAAAAGCTCTCGACATCATTCCATCACTGAATTCAAATGATGGTGTGATTGCATATCGTTTACTTCGTCCGATTAAAGCGGAGACATATTTATTTATTATCCAATGGGGCGGCCCTGCTTCTTATGAAGTATGGAAAAATGGCGATTATTATAAAACTTCATTTTCACCTGTATTTGAAGGAAATACTCCAGCACTGCAATCGATGTTCAATTCATCTTCTTATATTACGACATATAGTGCCCCACCTAGAGAATAATATTTCGCGGAGCTATCTGTATTGTAGGTAGCTCCTCTCTTATTACATAAAGGAGGAAACATATTGGCGAAACAGTTACATATTTTCATAGCTTTTTTCAGATCAGGAATTTTAGGTTTCGGAGGCGGTCCTACTACGATTCCGCTTGTTCATAAGGAAGTTGTCAAAACATATGAATGGATGACGGACGAAGAGTTTGCGGATGTCATCTCCATAGGCAATACGTTACCAGGCCCGATTGGCACAAAAATGGCCGGCTATATTGGTTATCGGGTCGGAGGTTGGCTTGGCCTGATTAATGCGTTGATCGCTACTGTACTTCCGACTGTGCTCCTATTGATTTTATTGCTTGGTTCATTGAATCAGTTTAATGAATCAAGTTTTGTAAGCGGTATGACACATGGTGTTATTCCAATCGTCGCTGTTATGATGGGTGTTTTAACATGGGATTTTATAAAAAAATCAAAAACATCGCTCGGCATTAAATTGGCGGCTATTATTTTTGCCGGTAGCTTTATTGCAATTATTTTGTTGAACATTCATCCAGGTTTTGTCATTGCTACATTGTTGATTATTGCGATTATTCTTCCTTCTAAAGGGGGAGACGCATCATGACGTATTTTCAATTATTTTTAGCATTTTTCTTTCCGAATATTCTTGCGTACGGGGGTGGTCCATCCGCTATTCCGTTAATCGAACATGAAGTTGTACAAAAATACGGGTGGATGTCGAAAACAGAATTCAGTGAATTGCTTGCACTTGCAAATTCATTGCCTGGACCTATTGCGACAAAAATGGCGGGCTATATCGGCTTTGAGGTGGCTGGGATTTTCGGCAGTGGTGTGGCGCTATTTGCAACGATTGCGCCATCATTAGCACTCATGCTGCTATTGCTTAATATATTGTATAAGCATCGCAATTCCCCGCGCGTGAAGCGGCTATCTAGCTATGTGCTGCCCGCAATTGCGATTTTGATGCTATCGTTAACATTCGATTTTGCGAAAACATCTTATGAATTAAACAATCTCATTCCAACAATTGTTTTAATTGTTGGAGGTTATTTGGCCTTGGAAAAATTTAAAATCCATCCTGCTTTCGTCATTATAGGCGGCTTATTAATCGGCGGCTTGTTTTTATAATTAATATTCACCCTCTCTTTGCCGATAATATATTCATAAGGAACATTTGAGGGGGGAGCAGCATGCGACTTGGTGATTGGGGTGCGGCTGGTTTAGCTATTTACAATAGTTATACGCGGAATTATAAAGCGATGAATAAAGCGTTGTACCGAATTTCTACAGGGTATCGCATTAATAGTGCGGCTGACGATGCTGCAGGTTTGGCCATTTCGGAAAAAATGCGGGCCCAAATTCGCGGGTTGAATATGGCCGGAAAAAATATTCAGGATGGGATTTCCCTTATCCAGACTGCAGAAGGTGCATTAAACGAAACACATTCCATCATTCAGCGTATGCGTGAACTTTCCGTCCAAGCTTCGACCGATACATTGACAGACGAGGATCGTCAATTAATCGACATCGAATTTCAAGAATTAAAAAAAGAAATAACCCGTATTTCTACAGATACAGAATTCAATACGCGCACATTATTAAATGGCGACTATAAAGATAGCGGTTTAAAAATTCAGGTCGGGGCAAATAGCGGACAAAATATTGAAGTTTTAATAGGTGAAGTGAGCAGCTCATCATTGGGATTGGATAATCTGTCGATTGCGACAAGGGAAGACGCGGAAAAGTCACTTTCACAATTGGACCAATCCCTTCACCAAACATCGATGGAACGCGCAAGACTGGGCGCATACCAAAATCGGCTGGAGCATGCCTATAATGTGACAATGAATACATCCGAAAATCTAACTGCCGCTGAATCCCGAATTCGTGATGCGGATATTGCAAAAGAAATGATGAACTACACGAAAGCAAGTATTCTGATGCAGGCCACTCAATATGCTATGATGCTCCATATGCAGCAAGCCCAATCCATTTTAGAGCTATTGAACAGCGGGCTTAAACCTAGAAGAAAATAAGGTAGTTAGCGAGATTGCTAACTACCCCTTTTTTATTTGGACATGCGCATCGTTAATTCACTTACAGCAATTATTACAATTGGAGCAATATAAAATTGGGGCTGCGTTACTGCACATAATGTCACAATGATTGCCTGTACAAAACTCAGTTGGCGAAGCAATTTTGCCACCGCCTGCTTTCTCGTATCACGGGGAATTGGATATAGCATGTCCATTCGGAAGTCCCCCGCAGACATAAGGGCATATTTAAGCTGCAATGTCGTCGCAAACGCCAATGCACCAACAACAATCCATGTTACAAAAGGTATTGTAATAAACATTGCAATAACGGCTGAAATCGCTGTTAATCGCACCCATAAATAAAAATGGTCGTCTGTTCGGATAAACGTGCGGTATATTAGGTAAGCTTGCGTATTTTCCTTTTTATAAGCAATCGTCTTATACGCGATATCCAACCATGCACGTCGTTTCACAGAACCTTTTAAATGCGGTACATCTGTGAAGTAGTTGGCAAAACGGTAAAAACGCATCATGCGGTTTTGCTCGAGTTTAATAAAATGTTCATATGGCACAGGGTTATTTTGCACTTTCCTTTTCAATGCAAACGTATAATAAGCCATCATAATAAGAAATACGATGCCTAGCAAACCGTCTGCCAAGGTCATTTGGATTCCGATAATCGACACGATTGCCCGTACAAAGCGGTCGAGTATTATGGCATTCCCGCGATTCGCATAACGGTAATTAAATTCCGCGCGAACATTAATAAATTTTAAAACTGCGATAAATGCAGCAGTCAGCCAAATTTCCGCTGCGCTAAGTGTCGTAACCTCTTTCAATAACGGAATCGCTATTATATAAAGAACAACCGGCACTAACAGCTGTGACCAAAATGTCCAGTTCATCGCCTTTTTGAAATAGTTCGGCATCTGGCTTTCCAATGGCAGTAAGTAAACTTGGTCCGGTTCTTTCAGTAATGTGACCGGTCGACTGAATGCAACTAAGCCCCCTACTATAACGGCAATGAGCCATTCTGCCGGAAAATCGGGCTGCACGACCTTCAGCCATTCACTGTATTGATATCCCCCTGCCCCGACGATAAAAACGAGGACAATCGCAATATGCCCTGTAAAGACGAAGCGCATATATTTCATCACTTCGCCGATGTAATGCTCGAAGCGCTTAGCCCATACATTATGCATGTTGTTCATTGTCCTGCTCCTTTGTCATCGCAATATACAAATCATCCAATGTCGCAGACGGCATGTTGAACGCTTTTCGCAAATCGTCCATCGTCCCTTGTGCCCGTACACGGCCTTCATGCAGCAAGATGATACGGTCACAATGCTTTTCGGCTGTCGATAAAATATGTGTCGACATTAAAATCGATGCACCTGCACGCTTCTTTACATCCATTTGATCGAGCAATGACTGAATACCGAGCGGATCAAGACCAACGAATGGCTCATCAATAATATAAAGGCTCGGATTGACTAAAAACGCGCACATGATCATCACTTTTTGGCGCATCCCTTTTGAGAAATGCGATGGAAACCAATTCAAACGTTTTTCCATCCTAAACTCTTTCAATAAACTTCCCGAACGCTCATTCAATGTTTTCTCATCTAATCCATATGCCATTGCGGTTAATTGCAAATGCTCTTTCAATGTCAATTCTTCATATAATACAGGTGTTTCCGGAATATAGGAGAAGCTTGATCGGTACTTGTCCAAATTTTCTTTTAACGTCACACCGTTTAAGCGGATTTCGCCTGAACGCGGCAAGAGCGTGCCGATAATATGCTTAATCGTCGTACTCTTCCCCGCGCCATTCAATCCGATTAACCCAACAAGCTCCCCTTTATTGATCTCAAATGATAAGTCTTCAATAACAGGCTTTCTTGTATAGCCCCCTGTTACATTTTGCAGTTGTAAAATTGTCACAGTCGTCACTCCTCTTTTCTAAAATTAAGTTTATCAAAAGCTTATGAAGTTGAACACTGAATGTATCAATCATTTCTATTAGCGTACGGCAATTCCTCAATATAAGGTAGTTTTCCAAATAATCTATGATAAAATAAAGGAAAATAAATGAAAAGGAGCGAAAAACAACGATGAGTGATTGCTTATTTTGCAAAATTATTGCAGGAGAAATCCCAAGTATAAAAGTATATGAGGATGACCATGTTTTCGCGTTTATGGATATTGCGCCATTAACAAAAGGCCATACATTATTAATTCCTAAAACACATTGCAAAGATTTATTTGAAATGCCTGAGGAAGTTGCACGTAATTTATACGCAGCAGCCCCGAAAGTCGCAAATGCGATTAAAGCGGCATTTAATCCAGTCGGGATGAACACAATTAACAATAATGGTGCAGCTGCAGGCCAAACAATTTTCCATTACCATCTTCATTTCGTTCCGCGCTATGATGAAACGGATGGCTTAGAAGTTGAATGGAATAGTCGCCAACAAGAGTTTCCTGCGGATGTTCTTACAACTATTTCAGAACAAATTAAAGCATATTTATAATCATATACATCGATGGATGAAAACTTCATTACCAGCATCTTTTTCACAGCAGAAAATGCTGGTTTTTATTTGAACTATTTTTCAGTAAACCTTTTCCATAGATAGACCACATCTTGTCCTTTCCATGTTTAATGGATGGAAAATCCGGAAAAAGATTTGGATAACGAAAATAATAAATAAAGCGGGGGTTCTCATTATGAAAGCAAAATCATTTCTTTTAGGTGTCACAACGGGATTAGCAGGCGGTGTAGCAGCTATATTATTTTCCACGCCGCAGACAGGCACACAACTAAGACAAAACATTTTATCAAACACAAGAATTGCAAAATCCAAATTCCAAGAAGTTCAAAATGAATTAAATAATGTAAAACAATCGATTACAACATTAAAGGCTGAAGCACAAAATAATATGCCTAGTATAATAAATGAATTAAAGGATGATTTAACAACTTTCAAAACAGAAATCGAGCCTGAAACGACAAGACTGAAACAAGAAATCGAAAATTTACAGAATTCTATAAATGAAATCGAGAAGAATATCCCCTCAAACAAAAATACCAAAGAATGAACAACTATTCACCTATAGTTTTTTAGCCCTATATATTATTATAAAAAAAGCCAATTCAATCCCAAAAATATCTTTTTTTAGTATATTTCAGTCAATGTTTAATTATTCAATTTTTCTAACTTTAAAGTTTTTTCTTTTATTGCTATAATAATTTTAAAATGCTAAATGAAAGAAGAAGGTGATTGCTTTGACAGAAGATTTATACTCGCAAAGAGAGGCTATGCTATTTAGCCAAAGGGTCGCACAGCTATCGAAAGCTCTTTGGAAAGCTATCGAAAAAGATTGGCAAACATGGATTAAACCTTTCGATTTAAACATTAATGAACATCATATTTTATGGATTTCATATCACTTGAAAGGCGCCTCGATTTCGGATGTAGCTAAATTCGGCGTCATGCATGTATCTACCGCTTTCAACTTTTCGAAAAAATTGGAAGAACGCGGATTACTGACTTTCTCAAAACGTGATGAAGACAAGCGTAATACATATGTCGAGCTAACAGATAAAGGCTCTGAACTGATTTTACGTATGTACGAACATTATCACGATACAGAGCATTCTATTTTATTGGGCGCATTGCCATTAAAGGAACTTTATGGGCGTTTCCCTGAATTTTTGGATGTAATGGCCGTTATCCGCAATATTTACGGGGATGACTTCATCGAAATTTTCGAGCGCTCTTTTTTCAACTTCAAAGAAACATTGGATGAATCGGGTAAACCAACTATCCCTACCACAACTTAAATTTTCTATATAAAACTTTTAATAGAATTGATTATGCAATGAAATATGGAGGCGGTTCCTTCCAGGTGAGCCATGCTCCTTTGCGAAAACCAACATTATATAAATCAAAGAAATGTCGTCAATTTATTTTGATGACATTTCTTTTGTCTTTCATTATAGTTAGCTTAATGTTAAATATGTATCATTTAATGGAATAACATAGTAGAACCTTTTCCATTACGTTTTAGGGGGATTTTTCATGCATTGTTGGAAGACGATTAATATTGAACGGGAATACGGCACGACAAGACTTTATTTACTTGCTTTGATTCTTTTCGTGCTGGTTTTTTGCTTTTCATACATTGCATTTAGTTTTAATTTTACCGGTAAGCATAATGACCGCTATTTATGGTTAGTTTTCTTTATAATGCCGTTTATTTATCCTATGCATAAATTTTTACATTATATCGCATTATTACAATATAAAAAATCGCTCATATTCCGTTTTAAAATACAATATTATTTTATTCCGATTATTCATATGCGCCTGCAAAACGGCATTCCGAAACGTTCTTATATTTTCGCATTGCTAACACCTTTTTTCGCAATAAATACAGGCTTGTTAGTCGGTGGCTTTTTAACTCCGCAATATGCGCATTATTTTGGTGTACTGCTCGCATTTCACTGCAGTATTTGTTTAATGGATTTTTTATATGTGAAAAATTTAATGTCTGCACCAAACAATGCTATAATTGAAGAGACGCCAAGAGGATATGAAATTTTAGTGCCGCTTGATTTTTAGTTTTTATTGACGCTTTAGAGGGGAGGAATAAATTTGTTACTACTCGTTGTCATTTTATTTTCAGTAATATACTTATTCCAAATAAATCGAATGACTGCCGCACTATGCAGTCGACGTGAAATTCCAGAAGAAAAACAACCGAAAATTTTCCGTACGATTAATGTACTAATTACGATTTTGCTTGTGAGCTTGTACGTAGAAGTATTGCTTGCAGTTTAAATTGTAGTTCTTCATGCTGCATCCAGAAATAGGAAAGGTGATAAAAACCGAAAAAAACCGATTTTTATCACCTTTGACTTGGCATTATTTATTAAGTATTGCTTAATAAATAAACGCTGCGCCTACAATAATCAACAAGATAAACAATACAACCAACAACGCGAATCCAGAGCCATAGCCGCCGCCATTATAGCCTCCGCCACCCATGCTGCCACCTCCCTTCTCTCAATATCGTATGCACTCGCTTTTGCAAAACATAGGCATTACTAACGTGCAACCATTTTGTTTTTAAAACGTTTATGTTATAGTTACAATTGCATTAAAGTTAAGTTAGGAGCGTATTAAAATGAAAAAAACCCTTTTTGCATTAACAGTTGCTGCTTCAATCGGTTTAGCTGCATGCAGTAATACCGGAGATGAAGTAGTTGTATCAACGAGTGTGGGCGATGTCACTCAAGAAGAATTTTATAACTCCATGAAAGAAATTGCCGGGGACCAATTATTACAACAAGTAGTAGTTGAGAAAATTTTAAATGACAAATACAAAGTAACAGATAAGGAAATCGAGGAAGAATTGGCGACTGTGAAAGAGCAGTATGGCGAAGGCTATGAAGCTGCTTTAGCACAAAGCAATTTGACTGAGGAAATGTTGAAAACTAACATTCGTTTCACATTGTTACAGGAAAAAGCAACAAAAGATGTTGAAGTAACAGACGAAGAAATCCAAAAATATTATGACCAAGCTTCTCAAGAATTAAATGCTCGTCATATTTTAGTGGAAGATGAAGAAACTGCAAAAGAAATCGTCAAAAAATTAAAAGATGGCGAAGACTTTGCTGCATTGGCGAAAGAAAATTCTGTAGATACCGGCACTGCTGAAAAAGGCGGGGAATTAGGCTGGTTCTCAGTTGGTGCGATGGTTCCTGCATTTAACGATGCTGCGTATGCTTTAAAAGTCGATGAAATTAGCGAGCCCGTAAAATCTGATTTCGGTTACCATATTATTCAGGTGAAAGAAAAACGTGCTGTTAAAGACTACGGTACACTTGAAGAGAAAAAAGAGGAAATCCGTGAAGCAATCGCAGCAACTAAAGGCGATTGGAACACAAAAATGGCTGAGTTAATTAAAGAAGCTAAAGTGGACGTGAAGGATGCAGATTTAAAGGACGCATTTACTAGTTTTAAAGCCGAATAATTGAAGGACATGCAAAAATGCGAGACCCGTCCAGATATGGGTCTCGCATTTTTTAATTTTTCTTTACGAATTCCGATTTCAGCTTCATCGCCCCGAAGCCGTCGATTTTACAGTCAATATTGTGATCGCCCTCTACAAGACGGATGTTTTTTACACGTGTCCCGATTTTCAGTGTTGAGGAGCTCCCTTTTACTTTTAAATCTTTAATTACTGTAACGGTATCCCCGTCAGTTAAAAGGTTGCCGTTTGCATCGCGGACGACCAATCCTTCTTCAATCGTTTCCTCCGATTGGGCCCATTCATGCGCGCATTCTGGGCATACATAGTTTTGACCATCCTCGTACGTATACTCCGACCCGCATTCCGGGCATTTTGGTAATTGTTCCATTTATGTAACCTCCAGTCATTCATCTCCTTTATAGTGGCATAGTTCCAACTTTTAAACAAGTTCATGCAGGCGGATAATTTCTAATAGCAGATTAATGCAACATGCTATTCCTTCGTGATATTGCGCCCCCACTCAGTTAGCCAAAGACCGAGACCTAAAATAACGGCGCCTCCTATAATATTTCCTGCTGTTACAGGAACTAGATTATGCATGGCTCCATTGATAGAAATCATATCGCTGTGCGGAATCATCATTGCAAGCGAAAAGAGCATCATATTAGCTATACAATGTTCAAAACCTGCCAATATGAACGGGAAGATACAGCAAAAGATAAGCAATATTTTTGCGACTTCGCTCTTTGCGCGATATGTACACCAAACCGCTAAACATACAAGCACATTACAAAAAATACCCCGGAACAATAATTCAGTAGCCGAACCCGAAATTTTTGCAATTGCCACTTTTTCCACGTACACCGCCAAATCATCGACAACATAGCCTGTCATAAAAAATAACGATGCGCAAAAGTATGCACCAGCAAAATTTCCGCTATAACTGACTGTCCAAATCTTCACTACCTCAAACCAGCCTATCTTTTTTTCCAGTGCTCCGATTGCTAAAACAAAATTATTACCGGTAAATAAGTCGACTCCTCCAAACATGACCATACATAGAGCGATTCCGAAAACCGCTGCTTGAATCACTTTTAACAACGGTGTTTCTGATGGAGACAATAATCCTCCCAACACAATGAAGGCAAGCATGCCAAATCCTATAAATAACCCTCCAAAAAAGGCGAGCATTAAATAATTAAATACACTTCTATGCAAAATCTTATTTTTCTTTTCTGCAACTGCCCCGATTGCTTCAAATGTTTCCTGCATTGTACTGCCACACCCCTTTATCTTCCAACTAAATTATATCAAGTAATAGCGGTGTTTGTCAATATAGTTGTCGCATCAAGCTACTTAACTTTTCTATCAAAATCAAAATCTGTTCTATTAAAATCC
>NZ_JBQCJW010000009.1:0-132255 GCF_051967575.1 Solibacillus silvestris | reverse complement strand
GATTTTAATAGAACAGATTTTGATTTTGATAGAAAAGTTAAGTAGCTTGATGCGACAACTATATTGACAAACACCGTGACGGAATGTAGGTTGCTTACGGTCTGCGATAAAGTAAACATAAAAATCGACTAAGTCATCCGCAAATTGCAGAAACTCGGCATCTTTCATCTGGTTTTCCACCATATCTGCACAAGCCAAATTGAAGGCAAACGCTTTCTTTGAAGGAACTTGATTGTCTAATAGCTTCCGCGCAACAATCGATGATAAAATAACAAAATACGAGCGCACTACTTTAATAACTTGTTTACCAAAGCGGGCCGATAAAATGTCTATAATTTCATGTAATGTCTTTTTTGCCTTTGCCGCCTCTAAATGGTAGACTTCAAAAATCAATCTAGATTCCAGCACAAAAAAGTCCTCGATACCAGCATATTGATTAATATTGTCAATTTCTTGAAAGTACCGCTTCGAGATTGTTTCCGAGATTGAATATTGATGTAATTGCATAAATTACCCCATCTTTCTTCAGAATAAACATTCTGTTACTTATTGGAAAGACAAATCGAATACGAAACGCACAAGATATTGTCCTTACTTTTGCAGATAGGGATGCTCACTACGTCATCCAATCTGCCTCAAAAAACAAGTAAAATTGTTATATTAATTTTAGAAATTTGCATACTTAAACTTCCTTTTATTAAGCGAAGTGATTATTTATACGTTTTACGGATTCAAAATACAATACTATGTTTTGCATATAATTGTTCATTTTATTAGTAACTATAGTGAATATTACCATATTCCAAGTTTTCCTTTCAACCTAATTTTAACAATTAGTATAGTACAAAATTATCATGATACTTCCCTTTTATAGAAAAATGGAGATTTAATAATTCTATATTTCTAGAAATATAAAGCTTTTCAAATACTATTTTTTGAGTTGTCTACTCATCGGATTTTTTCTTAAAAATTTCACTTTACATGTTCTTCAATAATATTTCCCGATAAAAAAAATCTTCTTAACCTAATTTCTTTTAATATGTAGTAAAATAGTTCATAATTGTATAAAATGCTTATAAAGAGGTGTTAGAAAGTGGATCCAAGACAAATAGAAGAAATCATGGAAGTAATTAAAGAATTTTTCCCAGAAAATACATCAATTGCTATTTCAGATACGAATGAGTATTTATATTACCAGCCAAGTAAAAAGGTAGATTTAAAAATTAAGCCTGGTGACCCGATAAAAGAAGGTTCAGCTGCTTATAAAGCATTAACATATGGTCAAAAAATCAATTCCTACATCGAGTCGGATGTATTTGGAGTTCCTTATTACGGTATGAGTATTCCTTTAATTGAAGAAGGAGAAACAAAGGGTGCCATTACAGCTATTTTCCCTCAAAAGCCATCACCATTCCTGACAAATTATATTACAGTTAAAATTGATGATTGCTGGTACCCGATTAAACATAACCAAGTTATTTATCTTGAGACGCAATTACGTAAAACTTTCGTAAAAACGATGCACCGTGAAGGATATCACCGGTTGAACTTAAGCGATTTAGAACTGTTTTTAGCGCCGGATTCATTCATCCGATGCCATCGCTCTTATATTGTAAACATCGACTATATCGAAGAAATCCAGCCAGACTCACATTCGACTTTCTTGTTGATTATGAAAGACGGAACACGCATTCCAGTAAGTCAACGCTATGCAAGCTACTTCCGCCGTTCTTTAGGCTTCTAAAATAATTCATTTAAGCGACTTGTGCATGCAAGTCGCTTTTACTCTTTCCATATACAACCCTTAGCCTTTTTTACTCTTTTTTCTATCGTAATTGTATAAATTTGCTAACTATATAAACTTAAAGCATTACAGGAATTACACTTTTCTCTCCTTTACACTTTAAAATTCTCTATTATACTGCTTTTAAGCGCTTTTATGTTAGGCGTGAAGTAAATGTGACAATTTGATGATATTATTAATATACATGCCAGTTTAGTACCTGGTTAAAAAAACAGAAAATTCTAAAAATATTTTCTGATTAATCAAACGATTAAAAAACTTTTTAGGGGAGGATTTATAAATGGATCCACGAGTTGAGAAACGTTTAGGTTTAAAACAATTAGCAGATAAAATTGTATCTGCACAAGAAGCTGCCTCTTTAATCGAAGACGGCACAGTAGTAGGTATGTCAGGATTTACACGTGCTGGTGATGCTAAAGTAGTTCCTATGGCATTAGTAGAGCGCGCTAAAAACGAACAAATTAAAATTGATGTATATACAGGGGCTTCATTAGGTCCTGAAGTTGATAACTACTTAGCTGCTGCTGGTGTTATCAACAAACGCGGTCCTTTCCAAGGTGACGCGGTAATGCGTGGTATGATTAACAAAGGCGATATTAAATATGTTGACGCTCACCTTTCCCATAACGCTGAGCTAGTGCGTCAAGGTATTATCGGTCCAGTAAAACACTTGATTTTAGAAGCGGTTGCTATTACTGAAGACGGCTTAATCATTCCAACAAACTCTGTTGGTAACTCTCCGATTTTTGCTGAGTATGCAGAAAATATTATTATCGAATTGAATATTTCTCATCCAGAGGCATTAATCGGCATCCATGATATTTATATTCCTGGTGAGCAAGGTAAGCGTGACGTAATCCCGATGACAAACCCCGAGCAACGTATCGGTGAAATCGGTATTCGTGTTGATTTAGATAAAATTCAGGCAATCGTTATTTCTGAAGAGCCAGATGCGCCTTCATTAATTGTTCCTCCAGATGAGGAAACACAAAACATGGCGAACACTTTATTGGACTTCTTCCGCTCTGAAATTAAAGCAGGCCGTTTAACAAATGAATTAATGCCATTACAATCAGGTGTAGGATCTGTAGCAAACGCTGTATTGGACGGCTTTGCTGATTCAGAATTCGAAAACTTGGTAGTAGCTTCCGAAGTATTGCAAGATGCTGTTTTCAACTTAATCGATGCTGGTAAAGTTCGTTTTGCAGCTGCAACTTCTATTACACTTACAGAAGAATTACAGAAGAAAGTTTACGGCAACTTAGAGAAGTATGCTGATAAAATTTGCTTGCGTCCACAGGAAATTTCTAACCACCCGGAGCTTATCCGTCGTATGGGATTAATCTCAATCAACACAGCCCTTGAGTTAGATATTTATGGTAACGTAAACTCTACACATGTTTCTGGTACAAAAATGATGAACGGTATCGGCGGTTCTGGTGATTTCGCTCGTAATGCTCGTTTAGGTATCTTTGTAACGAAATCATATGCTAAAGGCGGCGCGATTTCATCAATCGTACCAATGGTTTCTCACGTAGACCATACAGAGCACGATGTAGACGTAATCGTTACTGAACAAGGTATCGCTGACTTACGCGGGCTTGCTCCAAAAGAGCGTGTTGAATTAATTATCAAAAACTGTGCACACCCGGATTTCAAAGAGCAATTATGGGATTACTATAACCGCGCTGTTGAAGCAACAGGTGGCGCGCACACTCCTCATATTTTAGAGGAAGCTCTTTCTTGGCACGTTAATCTTGCCAAAAACAAAACAATGAAAAAAGAAGTAGCAAAAGCTTAATTCTTATTAACGCATAGAGGGTTTGCCCGAAAAGTTTTAAATTACTTTTCGCGCAAACCCTTTTTGCGTTGATTGTATTTTGGAACGTATTCGCACTGCCTTTGTTCATTAATAATTAGTTTGTTTAAGAACGCTTTTCCTGCTCTTCATTATAATAATCAGTTGTTGTTTGAGCGCCCTCTTCAACCATCTGATTACCTTCCAGTGTATGATCCGCAACATCGCCGGCTGTCATTGCAACATCTTCTATACTTTCTTCCGCATAATCCTTTTTCCCTACAGAGGCAGATTTGGCCATATTCGTATCCAAATCTTTCGGGAATGAAGGCTCGGCTTCACCATTGCCGGCCACTTTTTCTTGCGCTTTTTGCATTAAGCCTTGCATGCCGCCATTGTCATTCATTTTGTCTTTCGCTTTATTGAAATATTCCATCGCCTTATCACGGTTTTCCTTTTTGCTTAAAAAAGAAGCAGCTCCTGCCAATAATCCTGCCATGACGACGCCTTTACCTTTTAATTTAGCCATAATATTACCTCCACATTCGAAATTTAGTTTAACATGTCATATAAATTAATATACCCTTTGAAATTCTTTTAAAACCTATTGCTATATAGGATTAAAAAACCTCTGAATTGGATAAATATATATAATAGAACAAAAACTTAAGGGAGTGTTGGCTATGTTTCAAAATAAAGAAGTTACCTACAAAGGAACTGAGGTGCTCACGCTACTCGGCGTCTCTGGTGTTATTACTGTTTTGATTTCATTTTTCGTTGGATTTTAAACTGCATGGAATGTTATTATGACCCCAAAAATAACTATATGCCATAGTAAAAACACGATTTCCGTAATGTTGGAAAATCGTGTTTTGAATGTTGCTATACTTTTACGTCGTCATATGCGTCGCTTTTTTCAAATGAAGAAACGACATAGGAGCAAATGGCATTCATCTTCAAGTTATTTTCGCGTGCATAGTCTGCTGCTCTATCCAACAGTTTTTTAGCTACCCCTTGTCCGCGCAAAACATCGGATACATACGTATGGTCCATATTCATAACCCCGTCGCGCAATAACCATGTAATCTCAGCTACTCGCTCACCGTTTTGCTCATATTCAAATGCACCATAATTATTCCCTTTGTCTTTATACGTAAATTCCATCTTTCTCCCTCCTCTTGTTATTCCCAATATATCATATTTTGAATTTTCGCGAAAAATAAAAGCACTCAATATACGAGTGCTTTTAACAGATTACTCTTCCTTTTTAAACCAGGAAGAAATCGTATCGATCAAATTCGTGAAAAAGTTTTTGACACTTTGCCAAAAGCCTTCATCCTCTAAAATAGCACCGAACTTTTCATCAAATTTCGCTGTCAAATCTGAAAGCTGTGAAGATAATTTACCGAAATCTATATTTAAATTACTGATGCGGTTCATTAAATCGACCAGCAGCTGGCGGTCTTTGTCGCTTAAATTAATTTGCAGCTTCGCTAGCTGCTCTTCTACAATTTGCTGGACTTCCTCTTTTGTTGCCGGCTTGTTTTCGGCGATTGCTTTTTTGATTTGCGTTAACAATTCAGCCACTTGTGCATCTGTAACACCTGCCGATTCAGCAAGCGATGTGGCAACGGACAATTCATCATTCGCTACATCGGTACGTTCAATGTCCAATGTCTCGCCTGTCTTTACTTCATATGCTTTATAAATGCCGACCAATGCAGAATGACCTGTTACCGGCTTTGGTGCGGCAATTTCCACTATTGCATCTTCAATGCCTGCTGTCAGCATTGCGCTTGCATACATTTCCGAAGTGACTTGTGTAATATTCGCAGGTGTTACAATACTGATCGTTAACCCTTTCCCCTCATCCTGACGCGTAATTTTCGCAGATGAGAACATACGGGAGCTAGGATTGCTGTCTTTAATATATTTTGCTAAATCTTGTCCTGAAATTGTAATTTCGTCTACTTCTGTTTCCTGGTCAACACGCAATGCTGTTTTGACAGTTTCCTTTTCTTCAGCAGATAAGTTACTTCCATAAACAACGATAGGTACACCAAGCTTTTCATTGATTGGATTTTTTTGTTCAGTTGTCGCTGCCGAAACACCTAATGGCATAAATACTGTTACCATTAATACTAATGCTGCAACAAGCGAAATCCATTTTTGTTTCATTGTAAAATCCCCCTTTTCAAATGTATATTCCCATTTTTACAGAAAACCTGTCCAAATATCATATACATTCATTAATTAATACGAATTAAAAAAGCAAAAGGTTGCAAACATGTCTCCCCTTTTACTTTTCATTGTTCATATTATCAGTTGCGCCTCAGCAGCATTCATATCCCGATTTCCGATATTTGCTGAAAGAAGTCTGCTTATACGATTTCAGTCCAGCCATCTTTTTGCGTAATTTTGCGTGCCTTCATTAATGTGCCAAGCGCGCGCTTAAACGAACCTTTGCTCATATTAAACATTTCCGTAATCTCTTCCGGTGTGGACTTATCGCCAAATGGCATTTTACCGCCTACACTTTCTAAATAAGCAAAGATTTTATCTGCGTCATCACCTAATCGCTCGTGCTTGCGCGGTAAAAACGAGCCATTTAATGAGCCGTCTTCCTTCACATCTATAATGCGCACTTGCATATCCTGCCCTAAACGAGGCTCTGCTTTCATTTCCGATTCGTGCACAAAAATGCGGTACGGTTTATCGATCCCTAACAAAAATGAACCTACAGGCAATAAACGGTACGGACGGGCAGCAATATTTTTATTGAACATCTCCTCCGCAGCACCTTCATACATGTCATTCACTTTTTCTTCCGTTATTAATCGCCCGAATAAGTCGCCGTTGCGATCTGTGCGTAATGTCATATACAAATGATCTCCAGGCTCAGGCCAAACTTCGCTGATTGCCGGCAAATCTTCTGCGCGCACTAATACTTCACGGGACGTGCCGATATCGCAAAAAGCGCCTTCCTTCGTTACTTTCAACACGCGCGCCCATCCGTAATCCGCCTCTGTGATGTGGGGTAATGCCGTTGTTGCTTGAAGGTCGCCGCGTCGGTCTGTATAGAGGAAAACTTTCACTAAATCGCCAATCGCTATTTCATTATCCAAATCCGATGCGTTTAAAGGGATTTCCAAATCGCCGTTTGTTAAAATATAGCGTGATCCTTGCTGTTCCAATACAGTTAATTCCACTACTTGTCCTGACTTAATTAATTGATTCATCATATTCTCCTTTTTCTCGTCAATCATTACATACTATGATTTGATTTCATTTCTTCTAGCTTCCTTGCCATATCGGGCTCTTCCTCTAAAAGCTGCACAAGATCTGCAATGCGGTCGATTGAATTCCAGCTTAAATGATGTTCGATGCCTTCCACGTCCTCGTAAATACGTTCCTCATCAACTCCTATTAAACGCAAAAACTGTTCAAGCAGTTCATGCCGCTGCACAAGTCGCTTCCCTAATTTTTGCCCCTTTGGCGTCAATGTTAAGCCTCTATATTTTTCATACACTAAATAGCCGTCTTTATCCAATTTCTGCACCATTTTCGTAACGGAGGAAGGTAGAACAGATAAAGCTTCAGCAATATCGGACACACGAGCATACCCTTTATTTTCGATTAGTAAATAAATTTGTTCAATGTGGTCCTCCATGCTAGGTGTTGGCATAACTGTTCCCTCTCTTTCCAATTGCTACTTTAATTTTACTACAGTTTCACGCAAAAAGTTAACTGAAAACAGTGAACGCTAAAAGAAAGAGACTATTCAATTTAGTATGCCCCTAATTGAATAGCCTCCTAATTCAAATTTATTATAAAAACTTGCCAAACGGCTACCTATTTACATGAAAGAATGATCCTTTTCCAATGAAAGCCGCTAATCGTTCTTCCTTTATGAGTGATTTGGATACCTGTCAACAATGTGAAGCGCACGAATAATTTGTTTATTTATTTCTCTAATGTTCTCGGGCGTATTCATTTCTTTGAATACAGCATCTCTTGATTTATTTGATGCGACATATCTAGCAGGTAAAGCATTCAGTGCAATTGCATTTACGTCCATTTCACATTGTTCGCAGTGGCAAAATGTTTGATATTCAACGCCATGTAGCAGAAAACTAACAAGCCCTCTTACAATCTCCTCTGTCACATTTACTAATTTTACATTTGACATCTCAATCTTTCGCCTCATTTGAATTTCAGAATTATCTTGTTCAATCATATACCGTTCAGTAGCATAACTCAAGAATTCCAGCAACAAAAGTAATTTTTTTGCCTTCGTGCACTATATATTATCTTGCTCTGTTTGACAGTTTTTATAATGTTAATTTTTTATTTTCAATAATCTCAGTGAATTTAAAATGACCAGCAATGTCGCGCCCATATCGGCGAAAATGGCAATCCATAATGTCAGCCAGCCTGGTATGATAAGCAAAATGGCAATGAACTTCAGGCCGAGTGCAAACGCTATGTTTTGTTTAATGATTTTTATTGCTTTTTTGCTTAATTTCATCGTATATGGCAGTTTCGATAGATCGTCTGCCATGAAGACAATTTGAGCTGTCTCAAGCGCCGCATCCGTACCAGCACCGCCCATCGCAATCCCAATATCGGCCGCCGCCAAAGCCGGTGCATCATTTACGCCGTCCCCTACCATTGCAACCGAATTATATTGCTGCTGCAAGTCTTTCATTGCCTGCAATTTATTTTGTGGTAAAAGATTTGCCCTTACATCATTAATATTAAGCTGATCGGCAATTTTTTGTGCCGTCAATGATGCATCACCTGTCAGCATTACGGTATGGCGGATATGATTGTCATGAAGTGCCGAGATCACTTCTTTGCTTTCTGGCCGAAGCTGATCGGCAATCGACATAATGCCTAAAACATAACGGTCATTTGCAGCGACAATTACCGAATGGCCGTTTGATGCAAGCTGATCAATTTTACTTAATAATTGTCCCGAAATAGGAATGAACGATTGTATCCAAGTGACACTTCCTGCATAAATTACTTCGCCATTAACAGTCGCATACGCACCTTTTCCTGTCACAGACTGAAAATCTTCCGCCTCGGAAACATGAATTTTTTCATCAAAAGCCTTCGTCAAAATAGCTCGGGCTAATGGGTGCTGTGATTTTTTCTCTACAGCAGCTATTTTTTCCAGCAATGTATGCGGATTTTCATCAGTCGCCTCCACTATTATTTCCATTACTTCAGGCTGCCCTTTTGTTAATGTACCGGTTTTATCGAAGGCAACCGCTTTAATGCGGGCCAGCTCTTCTAAATAGGCTCCGCCTTTAATTAATACCCCATTGCGGGCCGCGTTTCCAATCGCTGTCACAATCGCTACAGGCGTTGAAATAACAAGTGCACACGGACAGCCTACAACTAGAACTGCCAGCCCTTGGTAAATCCAATGCAGCCAATTACCTGTTACGGCGCCCGGCACGATTGCAACAAGAAAAGCAACTGCCATAATTGCAGGTGTATAATATTTGGCAAAACGGTCAACGAACTTTTGGGAAGGCGCTTTTTCAGCCTGCGCTTCTTCCACTAAATGGATGATTTTTGCAATCGTCGTATCTTCAACACGCTTCGTCACTTCTATTTCAAGTGCTCCTGCTTCGTTCAATGTTCCTGCAAAAACAGTGTCCCCATTCTTTTTTGTGACAGGAATGGATTCACCGGTAATCGCAGCCTGATTTACAGTGGAAATGCCCGAAACAACGACACCGTCCATAGCGATTTTCTGTCCTGGCTTTACAATTAAAATATCACCAATTCGTATCGCTTCCGTCGCAACTTCCATCTCATGAAAATGAGCATTATGCGCTCGTTTAACTGTTGCTGTCGCGGGTGTCAAATCAATCAACCGGGAAATCGATTGGCGTGCTTTATTCATGGAATAGGCTTCCAATGCTTCACTTACCGCAAAAAGGAAAACGACAATTGCAGCTTCTTGCCATTCCCCTATAATAGCCGCCCCGATAATTGCAATCGTCATCAATGTTTTCATATCAAATTCCGCGTGCAGTAAATTTTTTATACCCGTTATGAAGATTGGGTAACCCCCTACAATGATTGCGACTGCATAGAGACTATTCACCAAAACATGCCCTTCACCGAAAACGAAACTGCAAATGACCCCAATTAAAACGAAAAACAATGAAAAACCGGCAAGCTGATTTTCTTTGCGCTTATAAAACGGTATCTTTTCAACGACTTTACGTTCACTTGCCGGGGAAACTTTAATGCCGTCAAATGCCCCGGCAGCCTCCAATTGGGCAATTGTCACTTCACCTTTTACCGTTAATTTTGCTGCGCCGAAATTTAACTGCACTTCTTCTACTGAGTCAATTTCCTTCACATTTCGTTCAAATTTTGCCGCACAATTTGCGCAAGATAAATTTTCCAAGCGGTATTGTTCTGTTTTCTGTACCATACAATTCACTCCTTTGAATGCTCATAGGCAATCTTTACAATTTGATGCACATGATCATCCGCCAAAGAATAGTACACCATCTTCCCTTCACGCGCGGATTTTGCCAAGCCATTTTCCTTCAAATAGCGTAAGTGATGGGAAGCTGTCGCCGTACTAGTACCGATAATCGCTGCTACATCACATACACATAAACGTTCTTCTATTGTTAGCGCAAATGTAATTTTCAAGCGTGTTTCATCAGCGAGAGCCTTTAAAAATTTCGCTACCTTTGAGAGCTCCGGCATTTGCGCCCTTACATACTCTACTGCCTGCTCATTGACCTTTGTCACTTCACAAATATCCTTCACTATTCACACCTCATTCAAATATGTATTTGAATGTATTATAGCTTATGCATATACTACATTCAAATGATTGTTTGAATGACCCTTATTATGAAGCGCCTGTTTAAATTTGAAAGAGGCTGGGACAGAAGTAAAAATTTCATTGGATATGGAGAAACCCCTTTTTAAGAAAAGGACATTTTATGAAATTGATTGGAATGGAGGGCGAGTGTTCGTGCTGACGGTTTCACCTTTCGCACTGAAAAAACATCAGCTGTCGGCTAACGCCTTTCGCTACAAGATTTTCTCTGTGACGAAAGCATTAGCGACAGTCACAAGCAGAGCTTCCTGCGGGAATAGCGAAATTTATTTTGCGACGAAAGCGTAGCGACAGGAGCACTGACGCCTGAGACTAGGAACAAAAGCTAAGAACGCCACGTCCTGTGGCAACGCTTTTGTGACCAACATCGTGTTGGCCTCACGCCCGCGGAAAGCGTCCCCGAATGGAAATCAATTTTTACACCCAGCAAAAAACACCATTTTTCTCTGAGAGAAAAATGGTGTTTTTGGGTTATGTCTCAGCCTCTTTCATTTTATTATTCGGCTTTTAAAATTAATTTGTACTCAGTATTGATATCGCCATTGATATTTGTTTTATGGTAGCGACCGTATACCCAGTTCGAAACTTGGTTGTCGTACCATTTCGACTTCATATGCCCGCTCTGACCAGGACCGACAATATGATATGCTGTCGATAAATCATTTAGATCTGCTACAAAGCGCCATGATGCACCATGATATACATTGCCGTTCCCGTCCTCTGCAGCAGCTTGAACCGTTACACTTGAACCACCTACCGGCAGCTTTTCGGGATTCACGTAATCTGCCAGGAAGTCGGAAGCGCCTGCCAATGGATGATTGAATGTAAGCTTATTGTAGCTTCCCCATTTCCATTTTGAAATTGATGTGCCGAACTTACCCTCAATTTTCTTTACAGCGTCCTCGAACGCCGTGTAAACAAATGCGTCCAAGCCACCTTCCTCCGTAATCCATACACCCGGATTTCCGGCATATGCGTCACGCAGCATTTGATCGGTAATTTGCGATTTGGCCGGCATTAGTTTGAATACATCCTCTGGCATTGCATCCTTAAATAATGCTTTTTCCATATTTTCAATCAAGAAGTGATACACAAGCGGGGCTCCCTGATCTTTGTCATCATAGTATTCCCATTCTTCCAATAGTGTGATGACTTTGTCGTACTTGCCATCTGTATCTTGCGCTTTAATCGTTTCCATTAACTCCGGCAAAAATTCTTCGGCATGCAAGTTTTTCTTATCCATTTGCATCCCTTTCATTTCAGCGACCGTCAGCTTTAGTAATTTGCCAGTCTCTTCGTCATGCACAGGTGTTTCAATCATTTCCACGATGCGTTCATAACGATATGGCTGTGCCCAGAGGTTCGAAATATGATATGGGTATTCGTCGCCTACCACTTGATTGTTCGCTGTCGCAATATATCCTTCTTCCGGATTGATGACAGTCGGCAATTCGTCAAATGGAATATAGCTTTCCCAGCCGTATTCAGAGGAATTGCCCGGTACCGGCAGCGCGCCTGTACCCTGCTTGCGGATTGGCACAAGACCGTTCGCTTTATAGGCGATTGTCCCGTCCGTCGAAGCAAATACAAAGTTTTGCGCCGGCGCTTTAAAGTCCTCCAATGCCGTCTCGAACTCTTCCCAGTTTGTCGCTTTGTTGAATCCTAATACTGCCTTTAATTCCTGTGTTGACTGAAGGGCGGTCCACTGCATGGAGAACTGTTCTTTCACTTCTGTTTCCTTCAGCATAATATTGGAAATAATCGGACCGTGGCGTGTCTCCACTACTTCAAATTCAACTGTTTCACCGTCTTTTACTTTAATAGGCTCTTCCCGGACAGTTGCATCTTCCCATTTGCCGTCATATTCGAATTGATACGGGTTTTCCGGGTTTGGTGTTTCGATATATAAATCCTGTACATCCGGGTTAACATTCGTCACACCCCATGCAATTTGTTCGTTATGGCCTAAAATAATGCCGGGAATGCCCGCAAAAATGACCCCACTCACATTTTGCTCAGGTGACTGCAAATGCATTTGATACCATACAGATGGAGTGCTCAATCCTAAATGCGGATCATCTGCAAGCAAAGGCTTTCCTGATTCCGTCAGATCACCGCTAATTACCCAGTTGTTGCTTCCGTTAAATTCCGAAGGTAAATAATCCGCTGTAAAGGCACTTGCGATATCTGTTTCCAGATTCAGGTTTGCCTCAATAATCGATTTTGCATTTTCAGGGTATTCCACAAATAATTCTTCGGCTTGCTCTTTTGTATAATTTTGCAATGCCCATGAACGGAATGCTTGCTGATTCCAGTTCCCGCCCAGGTCATACGCCATATATTTCCCGATTACCAATGAATCGATCGGTGTCCATGTGTCCGGAGTGTATCCAAGCAATTTGAATTCATAGGAAAGCTTGCTCGTACCTTTTACTTCGTCGATAAAGGCATTGACCCCTTCTGCATACCATTCCAAAATTTGCTGCGAATCGGCATCATAATCATCCCAGGAATTTTCCGCTGCATGACGCAGGCTGAACGTACGGAAAAATTTATCTGTATTTACAGCAGATGCCCCAACAACTTCCGCTAAAGTACCGCTCGCTTGACGACGTGCCAAATCCATTTGGAATAAGCGGTCCTGTGCTTGTACATAGCCTTGAGCACGGTAAAGGTCGGCATCCGATTTCGCCACAATATGCGGAACTCCTACACCATCTCTCGTCACTTCAACATCTTCGTCCAAAATCGAAACAATAGCCTCGCCCTCGATTAAAGGCTTTGAATTTGCTACGTATAAATGCAAACCCGCTACTGCTGCACCGCCTACAATAATTAAAATTCCAATTGCCCATATAACAATATTAATAATTTTGCGCCCTTTAGACTTATTCGCCTGTTGTGCCATTAAATCCACCTCTTTGTTTCTTAGTTTGCAAAGCGTTACCCATACTCTTCGGAAAGCAGCTTTTCTCTTTTTCTATTCATCTTACACTGTTTTTAATTTTAATACGATAGGGCAATGATCGCTACCTAAAACTTGCGAATGAATCGAAGTTTCTTCTATTTGCGGAACGATGCGATCTGATACGATAAAGTAATCAATGCGCCAGCCGATATTTCGTTCGCGCACTTTCGCCATATAGCTCCACCATGTAAAACGATCGGTTTCATTTGCATGGAAATGGCGGAATGTATCTGTAAACCCGCTGGCAAGCAAGTCTGTCATCTTGCCGCGTTCCTCATATGTAAAGCCTGAATTTCCGATATTGGATTTCGCATTTTTAATATCGATTGCTTCATGCGCAACATTCAAATCCCCACAATAAATGACGGGTTTTTTCGCATCAAGTTCCTTTAAATAAAGCGCCATCCGATCTTCCCAAAGAAGACGTTCCTCCAAACGCGTTAAATCCCGCTTCGCATTTGGTGTATATGTATTCACTAAATAGAATTTTTCGTATTCCAGCGTGATTATACGTCCTTCATCGGCTGCGACTTCATTTTCGATGCCGTAAAATACATCTAATGGCTTGTGCTTCGTAAAAATCGCTGTACCTGAATAGCCTTTTTTTACTGCATCATGCCAATATTGATAATAGCCGTCCAATTGTAAATCAATTTGTCCTGCTTGGCATTTTGTTTCTTGGATGCAGAAAAAGTCCGCATCCATTTCACTGAAATAATCCATAAATCCTTTTTTTACACATGCACGTATACCATTTACATTCCATGAGATGAATTTCATCATTTTTGCTCCTTCTATGTAACTTATGCTTCATGACGGTTGCTATGTCATTTAGTTTGATGCAAAAAAGATAACTCGCACTACATTAGCGCGAGTTGAAGTCTTCTTTATTTTCCAAATTTAATCTTCACCGACAATTTTTACTTCCATTTCCAAGTCAATATCGAATTTTTCCTTCACAATGCGCTGCACCATTTGAATCGTCTCGATATAGTCCTTTGCGGTCGCATTGTTTTTATTGACGATAAATCCTGCATGCTTTGTAGAAACTTCCGCTCCTCCTACACCTTTGCCCTGCAGCTCGCTATCTTGAATTAATTTACCGGCAAAATGTCCTGGAGGGCGTTTAAACACACTTCCTGCTGAAGGGTATTCCAGCGGCTGCTTTGATTCACGCTGGAATGTTAAATCCGCGATTTTTTCATCGATCTGCTGTTGGCTGCCTTGTGCTAATTGGAATGTGGCGGACAATACGAAATAGCCTTTTTTAGCAATGATGCTTTTCCGGTAAGAAAGCTCCAGCTGCTCGTTGTCCAATACTAGCCGCTCTCCCTCAGGTGTCAGCACAGTGCACGATGTCACCACATCTTTGATTTCTCCGCCGTATGCACCCGCATTCATAGCCATTGCCCCGCCGATTGATCCTGGAATGCCACATGCAAACTCAAAGCCAGTTAAACTGTTGGCTGCAACTTGTTTCGATACTTCTTTAATTAAAGCACCACTTTGCGCATGGACGATATTGCGATCAATACGGATTTCGTTTAATAAGGAAAAATGCAATACGATGCCGCGAACTCCGCCATCCCGCACGACCATATTCGAACCGTTTCCCAGCATTAATAAAGGAACCTTTTTTTCGTAGGCGTATTTTACAACTGCCGCTGCTTGCTGTTCTGTTTCAGGCAGCACTAAAATATCCGCTTTGCCGCCAAGTTTTGTCATTGTATATTTTTTTAATGTTTCATTTATTTTTATATTGGCTGAAGGTATCCATCGCAATAAATCATTTTCCCATTGTTGAATTGTCATAAAAGCCATTTTCCTTTCTCGTAAAGCTGACGTACTTTTTTAGTATCTGTTTTTACCGCGCTTTTTACAAGTAAAACCGTATTATTTAAAGCCAGTTTTTCGCCCATTTTTCGATTTCCCTGACAGTCTGTTCGAGCGAATGTCCTTTCTCGGTCAAATTATATTCAACGCGGATCGGTACTTCTGAATACACTTTACGTTCAACAATTCCTTCCTTTTCAAGCTCCTTCAGACGCTCTGACAATAATCGTCCACTGATCGGCAAAGCAGCTTCAATCGCATTAAAACGTTGCGGTCCTTCTAGTAACTGATAAATTATTAAAGCCGTCCAACGTTTTCCGACAAGCTCCATCGCTTTTGACAAACGCGGACATAATGCTGATTCTTTCATGTTATTCACCTCATATTTTACAGCCTTAAAACTAAATTTATTTAAATGCTTATTATGATATTACCACTTATCATCAATTACGAAAAGTAAGTAGCTTACTGCGACGATATTCACATTGTAATAAATAACCATCTATTTTATGATGGAAGTAGTATTTTGCAATAAAATGAGGTGATATTATGACAACTTATGTAGTGGACTTTTTCCACTCGTCCATTAACTTTTCCATAAAGCATATGATGATCACGAAGGTGAACGGCACTTTTGATTCTTTTTCAGCCCAAATCGAGGCAGACGAAATCGAAACGTTTAAAGAGGCATTCATTCGCTTTGATTTGGATGTGGCAAGTGTGAATACACGTGACAATTCGCGTGACCAGCATTTGATTTCCGGGGACTTCTTTGATGCAGACCGTTATCCAAAAATTACGTTTATTAAAAACGCGGTGGAGGGCGGAAACGATAAATTTAAATTACATGGGGATTTAACGATAAAAGACATTACAAAACCCGTTACTTTTGAGGTGGCCTACAACGGGCATGTAAAGAGCCCATGGAATGCTGATACATATGGTTTTACATGTAAGACAATAATCAACAGAAAAGATTTTAATTTAACTTACAATGCAGCTTTGGAAACTGGCGGGGTTTTACTCGCAGAGCAAGTTCATGTTAATGTGGAATTACAGTTGAACAAAATGTAAAAAAAGGGAATGCCCCGAAATAACTTTTCGGATATTCCCTTCTTCGCGATATGAATTATGCTGTCACCATTGCTAATTTTTGAGCCGAAGCTTTTACTTTTTCTAATCCGTCAGCAATAATCTGCTCTGCTGCTGCCGGATTTGAAGCATGACCTTCGATAATCACTTCATCGATTTTCTCCATGCCGTATACACCGCCTGCTACAGCGTTAATATAGTTTGCCGACATTTCAAGCGCCGACATTTCCGGAGTCGAATAAACTCCGCCGCGAGCTGATAATACGATATATTTTTTATCTGGCATTAAGCTGATCTGGTTGCCGTTTTCATCATATTTGAATGTATAGCCTGCGCCATATGTGTAATCGATGAATGATTGTAATGCAGCTGGAATTGTTAAGTTCCATAACGGGAATGCAAATACAACTACATCTGCAGCTGATAAAGCTTCGCGAGATTTATTGAACGCCGCGATTGAACCCGCTTCGATAGCCGATAATTCCTCGCCTGCTTGTGCTTTACCGAATGCATTGAATAATTCCTGTCCGAAATATGGCATATTTTCTTCAAACACGTCAAAAGTTGTTACATTTAAACCTTGTTCGTTTGCTATTTCCGCCATGAATGTTTCATACATTTTTGTTGATACTCCGTCTGGACGGTTATTTGCTTTTACAACTAATACATTTGTCATTATTTTATTCTCCCTGCTTAATGAATATTATTTATTGTTGAACTTTTATCTTGTTTTTGAGTATCTCACATTCGAGGTACTTTTATATAATAAAAGAACAATCAAAAAAAATCAATATGATTGCTCTCATACTTTAGACCGAGATTAAATTTCGCAAGAATCGTCTGTGCATGCTGCTCCGCTGCTTCCTTGCATTTTTAAAGGTTTGCGCAATCCAATTTCCTGTGCGGCTTTTTCGATTGTCTGCTCAAACACTTCTTGTGGCTGTGCTCCTGAAATACCGTATTTATTATCAATGACGAAGAATGGCACACCACGCACACCCAATTTTTGGGCAACTGCAATATCTTGCTCGACTTCTCCCATAAATTCATTGCCATCGATAATTTGCTGAGCCTTTTCAGCCGGCAGATTTACTTCTTTCGCTAAAGAAAGCAGGACGTCCGTTTGACCAATTGCTTCCCCTTCCAGAAAATATGCCTTTAATACTCTTTCGGTAAATTCTTTTCCTTTGCCTTCTGTTTCAGCCCATTTCGCTAAACGGTGCGCTTTCACTGTATTGGCACTTTTCATATTATCAAAATTATATTCTAGCCCAACTTCTTTTGCACGCGCTGCGACATTCGCCGTCATCTTTTTTACTTCTTCCAAAGAAATTTGATATTTTTGTTGTAAATCTTCATAAACAGAGCTCGACGTATCTACCGGTGTAGAAGGATCTAATAAATAACTTTTATATTCCACTTCAATGCCGTCGCCATACCCTAACTGCTCCAATGCGATTTCCAACTGCTTTTTTCCAATATAGCAAAATGGGCATACATAATCCGACCATACCTCTATTTTCATTCTGATCACACTCCTTGTACTGTATTGTAACGAGCGTCCATTCAAATGTACAATTTTTGAATTGGAAATATTGTATAAATTATGTATCAATACCCCATGCTAAAAAATAAAAAGGTGATATTTTGAAACAATCGCTCTGGCTTCAATCTAATGAAGATTTTTCTTTTCCAGCTGTTAAAAAATCGCTAAAATGCGATATATGCATTATCGGCGGGGGGATAAGCGGGATCTATACTGCCTATTCGCTCGCTAAAGAAGGTTTTCAAGTTACATTAATCGAAGCACTCCCCCAGTTTGCACATGGAACAACCGCATATTCCACAGGAAAATTAACGGTGCAGCATAACATTATTTATTCAAAAATGACGGAAGAAGACGGCAAAATTTATTATGAAGCAAATAAAACCGCGATTGAGCAGGCTGTTTCCGAAAACAGCGACAGTTTCACAAAGGCAACTTCGTTTTTATACACAGCGGCGGATCAAGGAAAGGAGCAGCTGCTAAATGAAGCAGAACACTATAAAAAAATAGGCATTCCTTTTGTCGCATCAAATGAAATCGAACTTGATCTTCCTGTAAAGCTGGCGCTCGGAATAAAAAATGAATGGCAAATTGACCCTGTCCAATTCACCAATTTCTATGTCCATTTAGCAAGAAAACATGGGGCACAGCTCTATTTAAATACACGCATCACTAAAATCGAACCTTTAAAAAACTGTGTTCATACATCAAACGCCTATACGATTCAATATAAAAAGCTTATTTTATGTACACATTACCCTATCGAATCCATTCGTCAGCTTTATTCCATGAAGCTGCAAGTTAGCCGTTCTTATTTAACGGCGACAAAATGCCCGCAACTATTGGAAGGGCAATATATAAGCATTGATTCCCAAAGTCGTACAATACGCAGCGCACTTGTAAATAATGTGCCTTATTTTATATATGGGGGCCAATCGCATCTGGCTGGAACAACAGGCGATACGGACCACTTTTACGAAACATTGCAGCATGAGCTAACTGCATATTTTGAGCTACCCGCATTTGAATATGGCTGGAGTGCGCAAGATATAATGACCGCTGACCAAATCCCTTATATCGGGCAGTTATCACCGAATGATGATAGCTTATATATCGCTACAGGCTTTAATAAATGGGGGCTATCCTCATCGCTTGTCGCAGGCATACTTCTTCCCAGTCTTATAAAAAAGGAGCCAAATGCCGCCACGTCGCTGTTTTCCCCAAACCGCTCGAACTTTGGAAAAACATTATACTTCATGCTGCAAACAGGCGGTTTCATTAGCAAGGAGCTCGTAAAAGGGTATATTGCACGTCCTGATGCGCCTCGCTGTACACATTTAGGCTGTAAAACAAGGTGGAATGAAGCAGATGAAACATATGATTGCCCATGCCATGGCTCTCGCTATAATGCGAAAGGCGAAGTAATAGAAGGTCCTGCCGTCTATCCATTGGACATAAAAAAATCCGGTCGCTCTAGTTGAATAGAGCACCGGATTTTCCCGTCGCTATTTTAGACGTTCTGTTAATACTGGAACGATTTGCTTTTTACGAGATACAACGCCAGGCAAAGAAATGCGTCCATTGATAATTTCTGCACCGAACGCCGCCGCAGCCGCTTCTGCAACTTGTCCAGCTGCCACTGCTGTTGAATCATTATTCAAAATGTCAGTTACAACGAAGAAGAACAAATCCAGCCCGTTATCCGCCACATTTTTATTCAATAGGTTTTCAAGCTCTTGTTGGCGACCTAGAATGTCTTCGATATCAACCGCATTTACTTGCGCGACCGTTGCTTTGTATTCGCCAAATTCAAAGCCTTTCGCATCTAGCGACAATAGGTCTTCCAATGACTTGTCTGAAAGGTCTGCACCTGCTTTCAGCATTGCCAAACCGTACTCGCCTGTTTCAACACCAGCAAGAACGGTCAATTCGGCGCCTGCCTTTACATCTTGCTCTGTGCAAGTAGGTGATTTGAATAATAATGTATCTGAAATAATAGCCGATAGCATTAAACCTGCAATATTTGCCGGAATTTCCACATTATTTTCTTTGAATAATTTATTTAAAATTGTTGCCGTACACCCAACCGGCTCGGCACGGAAATATAACGGATCTGCAGTTTGGAAGTTAGCAATACGGTGATGGTCAATCACTTCCGCGATTTGCACTTCTTCAATGCCGTCTGCTGATTGCTGGAATTCGTTATGGTCAACTAAAATTACTTGTGCCGCTTCATCTTTTACGTTTGCAATTAAACGCGGCGCCTCAAAACCGAACTTTTCCAGCGCGAATTTCGTTTCGTTATTCAATTCTCCAAGGCGCACCGCTTCTGCATCCACATCTAATTGCTGTTTTAAGTATGCATAAACAATCGCCGAAGTAATTGTATCTGTATCTGGATTTTTATGTCCGAAAACTAATGTTTTACTCATAATTGAGCCTCCTGTATAAAATGCTTTTTCGCTCTCCATTTTAACATAACGGAAGAGGAGAGAAAAATAGAAGTTTCCTTAAAAAAAACCGTAAAGGCCATTACTCAGCCTTTACGGTTTTTAACTAATAGCAATTAAATTAGGTGACTTTTTCATGCTTCTGCTCTTCCCGAGATAATTTTCATATTGCTGCGGATTTTGGCTCACCATTGATTCGACTAAAATATGCAATAAAGAGAAAATAGCAATCGTACATGTAGCGCCGCCTTCTAGCGCAGATGGGACAATCAACACTGTATGGGCAGGCTCCGGTATGGAAATGAGCTTTTTATCCCGGATCGCGGCAATTTTCACATTTTTCCTTTTCGCGATTTCCACAGATGTCGCCACGTCTTCATATTCATCATCCAATGAAATGACAACGAGCAAAGAGTCCTCATCCATAAGCGCCAATTGCTGGGCGATTTTATCTGCCTCATGCTGGATAAAAAACACTTGCTCCCGCAGCATCTTTAAATTACTGTACATCCAAAATGCTGCAGGTGCCGATTGTCTAAAACCCAAAAAGTGTATTCTTTTTGAGTGATGCAGCAATTGCACCACTTCTTCGACATCACGCTCGTTCAATTCATTAAAAGTTTTAGAGATACCGGCAATATCCTGCTTTACGATATCTGCGCCAATATGTTTTCTGATTTTTTTCGCGGGCATAGCCTTTTTCACTTCGATTATTTCGCCTTTTTCGATTAAGTATCCTTTTACTTTGTCTTGAAGCTCACTAAAGCCTGCTAAATCCATCGCATAACAAAATCGAATAACAGTTGATTCACTTACATCTGCAAGTCTGCCAACTTCAGAGGCAATTTGTGTCGCCACAACATTAGGATTATCCATGACAAACTGAGCTACTTTCCGCTGTCCTTTTGATAATCGAATATACCTTCTTTTAATATCATCACAAATACTCAATTCCTACATCTCCTTTTCTTGTATTCTTCTCATTAAAAATAAACTCTACCATTAGTCCACATGTAATGACGCCTAAAATAGAGAATGGCAACTATTATGTTGTACTTTACCGTGCAGTAATTTCTTAATAATAGAAAATACATTAACATGAATATTAATAGAATTCAATGATTTTTCTGAAAAAACTTTAGCAGACTAAAGAATCGAGGGCTTTGAGTAGGAAATTGACAAGAATTTGTAAAACTTATTCTTTATAATTAAACAATTAACAAAAACTTACTATCCCTATTTATTTAATGGGAATATTTCTGCTGTATAAAAGGCGTTTAAAGGGGCCTGCCCATTAACTTTCGGACAGACCCCTTTCGATATTTTTTCCCGTGTTTCCGTTTTATTGCAATTCTGTCTGTTTTGTTTCTTTTCCTAAAAATATAACAGCTAACACACCAATGACAATCGCCACACAGAAAATTGTAAAGATATAACTAATATCATAGCCTTTCGTTAAAAGCGAGCCAACTAACAGCGGGCCGAAAATACCACCGACACGCCCTACAGCTGCTGCCATTCCAGCTCCTGTTCCACGTACAATTGCCGGGTATTGCTCTGGCGTATAGGCATATAAAGCGCCCCATGCACCTAAGTTGAAGAATGAAAGCAGCATACCGGAAATTAATAACGTTGTGATTGTTTCTGCCCCGCCAAATACAAATGCGCTTGCCGCTGTACCTAATAAATATGTAACTAATACAAACTTACGGCCAAATTTCTCGATAAACCATGCAGCTGTGAAGTATCCAGGCAATTGAGCCAATGTCATGATTAATACATATTTAAAGCTCGAGATAAGATCAAAGCCTTTCCCTACCATCACACTCGGCAGCCATAAAAACATCCCGTAATAGGAAAATACGACCGCAAACCATAAAATCCACAGCATAATTGTGGAACGCGCATATTTTTTCGCCCAAACTTCTGCTATGTTTTGGAAGATAGAGCGCTTTTTCGATTCTGCTTTCACTCTGAATTGCGGGGAGTCCGGTAGCTTCATTCTTATATAAATAGCATAAAATGCCGGAATTGCCGTTATTAATAAAGCGACACGCCAACCTTCAATCGGCCAAAACTCAGCAGGGATTACAAAATAGGAAATAATTGCTGCTATTAGCCAGCCTCCCGCCCAAAAGCTCTCTAGAAGGACAACAACTTTTCCTCGTTCTTCCGCTTTGACACTTTCAGATACTAATGTAGACGCGACAGGCAATTCCCCGCCAAGCCCCATTCCAACGAAGAAGCGCAAAATTAAAAAGAGCGTTAATGTAGTTGTGAATGCGGATAGCCCGCTTGCTACCGAGAACAATATTAATGTCCACATAAAAATCTGCTTGCGCCCCACTTTATCGGCAAGTACGCCGAAAAGTAGCGCGCCTACAGCCATACCGATAGAGTTGACACTGCCAATCCATCCCATTTGGCTGCTATTTAATCCCCAATCTACTGCAAGCGCAGCAATGATAAAGGAAAGAATCCCTACATCCATCGCATCAAACATCCAACCAATTCCAGCAATACGCAACAATTTATTGCGGGATAATGGTTTTTGTCCGTTCGTTTCCACTGACATTTACTTTTCCACCTTCCATATGTCTTTACACTTGACTTAACATTAATATCATACATTTGTTTCTTAAAAGTGACAACCATTATTTGACTTCTTCCGACGTGTATTTGGACATCTGCTGAAAGAAATGAAACACCTGCCGCCAAATAAAATCAATTATGCCGGGATCAATAGGTTTTATTGAATTATTTGGACAATTTATTATTTCCTATTGAAATAGCCATCACATAGGTTTAAAATGTCTTGTATATAAAAACAAATGTTCACCTAGCGAGAACAGAAGGAGCTTAAATGTCTATGTGGAAAGGTCTTATCGAAGAATATAAACAGTATTTACCTGTTACTGAAAATACACCTGCACTCTCTTTAAATGAAGGAAATACGCCTTTAATTCCGTTAGTAAATTTGTCAAAGGAATTAGGCATCGAGCTGTACGGGAAAATTGAAGGCGCAAATCCAACAGGCTCATTTAAAGACCGCGGAATGGTTTTTGCCGTTGCGAAGGCGATTGAAGAAGGTTCGAAAGTAGTTATTTGCGCTTCTACAGGAAATACATCTGCCGCTGCCGCTGCTTATGCAGCACGGGCGGGCATTCAATCGATCGTCGTCATTCCAAAAGGAAAGGTCGCACTTGGCAAATTGGCGCAAGCTTGTGTATATGGCGCGAAAATCATTGAAATCGAAGGCAACTTTGATGATGCATTAAATATTGTGCGCAAAATCGGGGAAACAACACCGATCGCACTTGTTAACTCTGTGAATCCTTATCGTATTGAAGGACAAAAAACAGCGGCCTTTGAAATTGTCGATCAGCTCGGGCAATCACCTGATTACTTATGCATCCCAGTGGGCAATGCAGGGAATATTACAGCTT
Source organism: Solibacillus silvestris (assembly GCF_051967575.1). Taxonomy (NCBI): domain Bacteria; kingdom Bacillati; phylum Bacillota; class Bacilli; order Caryophanales; family Caryophanaceae; genus Solibacillus; species Solibacillus silvestris. The sequence continues at coordinate 108,435 of NZ_JBQCJW010000009.1, read as the reverse complement.
ATTGGAAAGGCTTTAAAGAATATGATGAAGCAAAAAAATGCGGTCTCCCGAAAATGTACGGTTTTGAAGCAGAAGGAGCAGCTGCCATCGTAAGCGGCAAGCCAATTGCAAATCCTGAAACCATGGCAACTGCTATTCGCATCGGTAACCCTGCAAGCTGGAAATATGCTGAAGCAGCACGTGACGAATCAGGCGGCCTAATTGATGCTGTAACAGATGACGAGATTTTAGCTGCGTACAAGTTAATCGCCGGCAAGGAAGGAATTTTTGTTGAACCAGGTTCTGCTGCATCATTGGCAGGTGTTATTAAATGTGTGAAGGCTGGTAAAATTGCACAAGGCAGCCGTGTCGTATCAGTATTTACGGGCAATGGCTTAAAAGACTCGGATACAGCAATGAGCGTTTCAACTGTTGATTTAGTATCCCTTAAAAATGACGAACAAGAAATTCGGCGCTACATCGAGGGCGTTTTCAGTTTATGATGGGGAAATGGCAAATCAAAGTACCTGGCAGTACAGCAAATTTAGGACCTGGATTTGACTCGATTGGCCTTGGGTTATCACTTTATTTAACTTTAGAAATAACATTGCAGGATGAATGGGAATTTGTTCATATTGGAGACAATGTGCCTTCCGATACAACAGTTGAAACACATTTAGTCTATAGTATTGCACAACAAGTAGCGAAGCAGCACAACAAGCCATTAAGACCGTGCAAAGTCGAAATGGCAAGTGAGCTTCCTCTTGCGCGGGGGCTCGGCAGCAGTGCGGCAGCAATTGTTGCAGCCATTGAATTGGCCGATATTTTAGGAGAATTAGATTTATCCACACAGGATAAATTGAATATTTCCTCTCAAATTGAAGGACATCCCGATAATGCGACAGCTTCCGTACTAGGCGGATTGACTATTTCCTCTATGGATGAACAAGGGATTGTCGACACGCTGCATATTCAAGAGATTGATGCAGCATTTGTTGTGTTTATTCCGAATGTAGAGCTGAAAACAGCTGATTCACGCGGGGTTTTACCAGATCAATTTGACCGTGGCTATGCAGTTCGTGCCAGTGCAAATGCGAATATGCTTGCCGCTTCTTTAATCGCGAAAGATTATGTGCGTATCGGCCGGTATATGGAGGCAGATCTTTTCCATGAGCCTTTCCGTGCTCAGCTTATACCAAATTATGCGGAAATCCATGAAGCGGCAAAAAGCGCCGGAGCATATGGGACAGCATTAAGTGGTGCAGGTCCAACATTGATATCCATGATCCCGCTTCATGTATCCGAGCAATTCGTTCTTTCGATGCAAAAGCGATTCCCTGCACACAAAATCGTTTTAACAACAGCTTCCCCATCAGGTTCGACCGTAACAGCCTATGGATGGTGAAAGCTCATATGAAACACAAGGCAATTTATTTGGCGGGCGTTTCAAAAAGCACGAAGAAAAGTCGCAAAGCCATGTGCAGCATGACTTGATGACTTTTGTGCTGGCCCACCAAAAACATCTTCTCTTTATTTTACTCTTTGCCAACATCACCTTTATGCAAAGTGATCCACAACATCAGAGACCATAATCTTCTATATAATTAGAAAAACTTATAATTTCTATCTGCCCGTTTAAAATGCACCTTAATTTCCAAGTCGAAAATAAGGAGCATTTTTTAGTTTAATTATTTCTGCGTTTTCTTCTTCCATGCATAATTTCTTTCATTTTTGGGTATATTAATAAATCTACTGTTAGAAAGGGGTAATATTAATGAAAATTGCAGTAATCGGTGCTGCTGGTAAAGCAGGTACTCATATTTTACGAGAGGCTTTAATGCGTAACTTCGATGTCACAGCTATTGTAAAAAATAAGGCGACATTACAAGAGGAAAATATTCAAATCATTGAAAGCGACTTATTTAATTTAACGAAGGAACAAATTGCCTCTTTTGATATTTTAATTAACGCCTTTGCCCCGCTGCCAGGGGAAGAGCATTTACACATTACGGCAGGTCAGCATTTAATTTCCCTGCTGGAGGGAACAACAAAAAAGCTGTTCGTTGTAGGTAGTTCAGGATGCCTTTTTGTTAACCGCGAAAAGACGGTCCGCTTAATGGATCTTGAAGATTATCCAGAGGAGCTTGCGCCTGCAGCAAAGGCTCAATTGCAAAACCTTCACGATTTGGAAAGTTCATCGATTCAATGGACGTTTGCAATCCCGTCTGCCATGTTCGATTCAGATGGACCTCGCACCGGCCACTATATTAAAGGGGAAGAAAAAATTTTAGTAAACTCGCAATTCAATAGTTATATTAGCTATGCAGACTTTGCTGTGGCACTACTCGACGAAATTGAAAAAAATGAATATCAAAATACAACATTTACTGTTGCATCCGAAAATGTGACAGCTGCTTCCTAATAGCCAAAAGCCAGCATCTTTTATATGATGCCGGCTTTTTTTATAACATACTTCTAACAGCGTTTTAAGTTAATAGCACTAGGCTCACTGCCATGACAGCCATACCCGCCACCAAACCGTAAATCGAGGAATGTGCCTCATCATATTTTTTTGCTGCAGGAAGCAATTCGTCGATGGAGATGAATACCATAATACCAGCGACGCCCGCAAATATAACACCGAACATCGTATCCGTCATAAATTGCATAAGCACTAAATAAGCGATCAACGCTCCCAATGGTTCTGATAAACCAGAGGCGAACGACCATTTAAACGCCTTCATACGCTTCCCTGTTGCATAGAAAATAGGAATAGCTACAGCAATCCCCTCCGGAATATTATGAATTGCTACAGCTATTGCTATTGCTATTCCGACATTCGGATCTTGCAGCACCGACATGAACGTCGCGATGCCTTCCGGAAAATTATGAATCCCAATCGCCAGTGCTGTAAATAATCCCATCTTCATTAAACGATCTGCCTCTACATCCTCAGCGCCAACCAATTGCGCTTTTTGGACATCTTCTACAGATTTTACTTCATGGGGGTTTTTACCTTTCGGAATAAAACGGTCAATTAATGCGATCAATAGCATACCCCCAAAAAACCCTAGCAATGTAAGCCAATACCCCGTCTTTTCTCCGTGGACGTTAACTAAAGCATCTTTAGCTTTCACAAAAATTTCGACAAGTGATACATAAATCATTACGCCCGCCGAAAATCCTAGGGCGATTGATAGAAACTTTTTGTTTGTGCGTGTAGTGAAAAAGGCGATTAAGCTGCCGATTCCTGTAGCAAGCCCTGCAAATAATGTTAAACCTAACGCAAGCAATACATTTTCATCCATATTATTCTCCTTTATTTTTTATTCATTTTCTAAATTATATGCGAAATGTTTCCCTAATGCAACTTTCTTCATTGAAGTAACATCTTATGCAATAAACCAACTTTATATTTAAAAAAAGAATTCCCTATAATCAGGAATCCGGATCGTTATTTTTATACTTCCTTGACTCATACCATATTACGCAAATGATGAACCAAATGTAACCGATGCTCCATCCAGCTAATACGTCTGTAGGGAAATGACGTCCTTCTGCAATGCGTGATAATCCGATAAAAAATGCGAGGACAATAGCGATAACCCAAGCAGCTGCCGCCTTCTTTCTGCTATTCGTCATCTTCGAAAATAAATAGGCCAATGTTAGCAAATACAATACACCCATTTGGGAATGCCCCGATGGAAAGCTGAATGTTGCAAGCTGATCGGCAATTTCCGGGCGAGGTCGCTCAAAATAATGCTTTAATAATCGGTTGATGCTATTTCCGACCGCTAATGTCAGCAATACAAATAACATACCACGATAATTTTTACCGTAAACCCATAAGTAGAGCAATAGCATGACCGCAATGACTAAAATAAAATTTGTTTCCCCTATATAATGAAATGAAATGATGATGTCATTTCCTTGAAACAAAGATTGGATTCGTTCGTCAAATGCCATAAAGCTCGCTGAATCATAATTAAGAGCGATAACGGAAAAAATCGCTAAAGCAACTAATGCAAATAGGAATGCCCCTTTTTTCACGCTTATCCCCGCTTCCATCCGTACTGCTATTTTTACGTTTATTATAATATATGCAATTTAGGGAAACAAAAAATCTACCCCGCTAAAAAATTTAGCAAGATAGATTTTTATATAAGGATTATTATTCCACAACTGTGTAATTGCCGTGTTCCATGGAAATGACGAATTCCGGCTTCGGTGGTTTACCGCCATGCTCCTGGATTTTTGCCTTATGGCCCGCAATATGTTCAGGACTCTTTTCCCAAGCCTTCCAAGCTTCTTCCGATTCCCAACGGATGATCATGATTACTTCTTCTTCACCGCGACGAACATTTTTTATAAGCAGCTCGCGGCTAATGAAGCCTTCACGCTGTTCTATTAAAGATGGGCCTTGACCAGGTTTTTTCCCAAAACGCTCGATAATTTTATCGGAATTACCTTCTGTTACGATCCATTTGCGAATTTGCACGAACATATAAAACCCTCCTCTTTTTCCAAAAAGGCATGTCTCGCATTGAGACATGCCTTATACAATATTATTTTAATTCGTTTAGGATTTCATCTAATTTCTCTGCTTCAGTCGTAACACCGTTAGAAGAGAAATACCAGTTCACTCCGTCCAAGTAAACGATTTTGTCTTCTTTGTAAGCACGAGTTTGTTTGATGATATCGTTTTCAATGTCAGCTTTAATTGTTTCTACATCTGAAGCTGTGCGGTCAATGATTAATAATACTTCCGGGTCTACAGAAAGAATTGATTCATAAGAGAAATCAGAACCGTGTGATGAAGCTTTGATGTCAGTAGTTGATGGTTTGAAACCAAAGTCATTGTACACATATGCGAAACGAGAATCTTCACCGTTGTCGAAACCAGAGATCTTTTTGTCGTTGTACATTGCTACTAATGCATTTTCATAGCCAGCTGCTTTTTCTTTAACAGCGTCAACTTTTTCTTGTAATGAAGCTTTTAATTCTTCCGCTTTTTCTTGTTTGCCGAAGATTTCAGCAGCTAAGTCAACTGTTTCAAATACGCCATCTACATAGTTCGAGTTATCAGAACCGATGAATACTACGTTTGGTGTAATTTCTTTCAATTCTTCATAGAAAGAACCTTGACGACCTGAGATGAAGATTGCATCCGGATTAGCAGCTGCTACTTTTTCGAAGTCGATTTGTTTTAAAGAACCAACGTCAGTAACTGAATCAGTTAAATATTTTTCTTTTAAATGCTCAGGGAAGTTACCTTTACCGCCGTTTGCAGCGATACCAACGATGCCTTCCACACCTAATGCATCAAGTGTATCTAAGAAACCGTAGTCAAATACTACAATGTTTTTTGGCATTTCTTCAAAAGTCACATCTTCAAACGTAAGTGATTTACCATCTTCAGTTTCACTGCCTGCCGATAAAGAAGATACTGTCATTGGGAAGACAGGCGCTTCTGTTGCTGCAGTTTCTTTATTATCAGTGCCTGCTGTTTGCTCTGTAGCCGCTTTATCGCTATCGTCCTTTGTTGATGTTTCTTCGTCTGCACCACATGCCGCTAACATTAATGTTAATGCTGCTGCCGTTAAAAATTTCCACTTTTTCATTTTTACTATTTCCTCCTACTATACTCCCGAGCGAGAGTGATAATCGTTTTCATTTGACTACCGTTAGTCTAAATCAAGCAGATAATATTGTCAATCCATTTTTTGAAATTAATATTCATTCTCAATTAACTTCAGAAAATAAATGTATAAGCGAGCGCAACTTATACATTTATTACCATTTAGCTATGTGAATTAAAGTATACGCAAATACGACAGCCATCCTGTTCTTGTACTGGAATATGCATATCGTAAACTTCCCGCAATGCTTCAGAGTTGATAATTTCATGTGTCGGACCATCTTTTACAAGACGTCCATCTTTTAATGCCACAATTCGATCAGAGTATACTGAAGCGAAGTTAATATCATGCAAAACAATAACAACCGTTTTTCCCAACTCATCCACAAGCTTGCGCAAAATTTTCATAATTTGGACAGAGTGCTTCATATCCAAGTTATTCAATGGTTCATCGAGCAAAATATACTCAGTGTCCTGGGCGATAACCATTGAAATAAATGCGCGTTGCTTTTGCCCGCCTGATAATTCATCCAAAAACTTATGTTGCATATCGCCGAGTGTCATATATTCAATCGCACGGTCGATATGTTCCTCATCCTCTGCTGTTAAACGCCCTTTTGAATATGGATAGCGCCCAAATGATACGAGTTCACGTACAGTTAAACGTACATTTAAATGATTGGATTGACGCAAAATGGCCACACGTTTCGCGAAATCATTCGACTTCATTTTTTTTACGTCATTTTGATCTAATAATACTTCGCCTGTATCTGAATCAAGCAATCGGCTTACCATCGATAATAATGTCGACTTGCCGGCTCCGTTAGGTCCAATAAATGAAGTGATGGCTTTCGGCTGGATATTTAATGTGACATCTTCCACAACTGGTTTTTTTCCAAAGCTTTTGGAAATCCCTTTAATTTCTATCATCCTGCTTTCCTACTTTCCTTCAGTATTAGATAAATAAAGTACAGTCCGCCGATAAAGTTAATGATTACACTGATCGTCGTACTTAAATTGAATACATGCAGCACTAAAAACTGCCCACCGACAAGTGCAATAATACTAATTAAACTCGCACCCACTATTAAAATGGAATGCTTGTACGTAGCAAAAAACTGATATGACAAATTTGATACGATCAGGCCTAAAAACGTGATCGGACCAACAAGCGCAGTTGATGTTGCGATTAAAACAGAAGATAAAATTAATACTTTCAATACAATTTTATCATAATTAACACCTAAATTAATCGCATTTTCACGCCCTAAAGACATGACATCCAAATCGCGCAATAAACGATAGCCGTAGATGAACGATGCACCCAAAATAATGACAGCAATGAGCAACAGCTCTGTCTTCACATTCATAAAGCTTGCAAATAAACGTGACTGCAAGCTTTCATATTCCACCGGGTCAATAATAACTTGCAGAAATGTCACGAAGCTTCCAAGCAATGTCCCGATAATCATCCCTGCAAGCAATAGCAGGAAGATTGGATGTTTATCAGCTCGGAATAGGAAACGGTATAAAATTAGTGCGAATAATACCATCGCCGCAATTGATAATCCGAAGTTCAAATAACGACTTACTACAAAAATCGATGCAGAGCCCGCAAAAAAGAAAATAAGTGTTTGTACCACTTCATACATCGAGTCTACACCCATCATGGAAGGTGTTAATAAGCGGTTATGTGTGACAGTTTGGAATGTTACAGTCGCATAGGCGATCGCTGTACCTGTAATAATCATCGCCAGCACTCGCTCCACACGTTTAGGGAAGGCATAGCTAAAACCGCCCTGGATATTATATAAACAGAATAATAATATACAAATAATCGCGATTACCGCTAAAACAATCAGCTTCGTACTATTTTTTCGCATATGCTTTCCCCCTAAACAACATCACTAAGAAGATTGCACTGCCGATTACTGCAACCGTTGTATTTACTGGAATTTCAAATGGGTACACAATAAGGCGACTCAAAATGTCACACATCAATAGGAAGGCTGCTCCTAAGAAAATCGTATGCGGAATCGTTTTACGTAAATTGTCTCCCAAATATAATGAAACTAAGTTTGGCACGATTAATCCTAAGAAAGGAATAATCCCAACCGTTAATACAACTGTCGTTGAAATAATCGCAACAAGCACTAAACCGAGATTCAGCACGGTACGATAGCTTAATCCAAGGTTTTTGGCAAAATCCTCGCCCATTCCTGCTACCGTAAACTTATTGGCATATAAGTACGCAAGGATAATGGCGGGCACAGCTACATAAAGCAATTCATAACGGCCAGACACGACAAGTGTAAAACTTCCTAGGAAGAATGTATCCACGCTTTGCAATGCGTCCGCCTCATAAGCGATAAATGTTGAAATCGCGCCAATAATGTTTCCGTACATAATACCGATGAGGGGCACAAAAATAACGTCCTTGAATTTTATGCTTTCAAGAAGACGCATGAAAATCATCATACCAATCAATGCAAAAGTGAAACTGAATATAATTTTCTCCATATAGCCGACATTTGTAAAAAATACCATTGATACTACAATACCTAGCTTGGCAGCATCTAAAGTACCCGATGTTGTCGGTGATACGAACTTGTTTCGGCTCAAGCTTTGCATGATTAAACCAGAAATACCCATCCCTGCCCCAGCAAGTATAATCGCCATTAATCGCGGCACTCGACTCATTAAGAAAATTTGTGTTTTATCTGAATCCCAATCCAATAAATCGGACGGTCTAATGTCGATTGCCCCAATAAATAGTGATATAAAGGACAGAACGATGGTTGCTGCAACGAGCATCCAAAGTCTCATTTCATTCTCCCACTATTCTATATATATTTTGGATCTTTATATATTCCGAAGATTCTCAATGAAAATGAGAATCAATTCTTTCCCTACATCATTATATAATTGCTAATAGTGAAAATCAAACACCCAATTTTAAATAAAGCGTTTTTGATTGGATAATAAACTGAAAAATATGTATTTAAGAGCAATTCCCCGTTTTACCTACTATTTCTAGTATGTATATAATAGGAAGAAAAACATCAAATTTAAAAGACCACAATGTTTCGACGAATTGTGGTCTTTCATTTATATCCGGTATGTTGTTTTATTTACACTGTATTTTTCTATTAATGCATGATTTACTTCATAGCCGAGCCCTTGTTGTTTGGGAACGGCAATATATCCGTCTTTTACCGTTACTTCGGGGGTAATAATATCTTCATGCCAGTAACGCTCAGAAGCTGCCGTATCGCCTGGCATCGTAAAATTGGCAAGACTTGTAAGCGCCACATTCTGGGCACGGCCGATACCTGCCTCCAGCATGCCCCCACACCATACAGGAATATGATGCTTCATACAGTAGTCATGAATCCTTCTCGCCTCGCTAATACCGCCAACCCTTGCGATTTTAATATTAATCACACCACAGCTCCCGATTTGTATCGCTTTTCGGGCATCCTCTAAAGAATTGATGCTTTCATCCAAGCAAATCGGTGTCTTGATTTGCTTTTGCAATATGGCATGGTCGATTAAGTCATCATGGGCAAGCGGTTGTTCAATCATCATTAAATTAAATTGATCAAGCTGTTTTAATCGCTCGATATCCTCTAATGTATAAGCGGAATTTGCATCTGCCATTAAAGGGATGGCAGGGAAATTTACCCGAATTGTACGCAAAAGTTCAATATCTTTCCCTGGCTTGATTTTTACTTTAATTCGCTTATAGCCCTCATCCAAATAATGCTGAATCGTCGTGATAAGCTGTTCGTCTGTAGGCTGTAAACCGATGCTAATACCCACTTCGATCTTTTCCTGTGCCCCTCCGATGACTGCCGCTAAGGGCTTTTTCATCAGTTGTGCATAAATATCCCATACCGCGCCTTCAATCGCCGCTTTTGCCATATTGTTGCGGCGAATGGATCGAAAACGCTCATGCACATCATCCGGGTGTTCCAGCTCTGCGCCCAGTAATGCAGGAATTAAAAAGTCCTCCAGCATATGGAGAGAAGTTTTAAACGTCTCCTCAGTATAGAAAGGCTCCTCAAAAGCGACACCTTCCCCCCAGCCGATTATACCGCTTTCGTCCTTTGCTTCCAGCACTAAAAAGCGTTTATTTTGCATCGTTCCGAGACTCGTTGCAAATGGCGTTTTCATGCGCATTAATAGTTCATGCACTGTCACTTCTGTCAATTTCATGTACATTGCTCCTATTCATCATTTCAACAGCGAATAACTATAGAGCGAATAAAGAGCGCTTTACAAGCAAGTAATGACTAATATGTTCATCTTTTTTCTTTAAGTGAATAATTTTATATTCTTGTTCAAACATCGCTTGTAAAATATGTCTTGTTTTGTAGCGCCAATCTTCCGCCAAAGCCGCACTTTCGACCTTTATTTTCTGGAAGTTTGTTGGGATCGGTAATGTATATGCATCATGAATGAGCGCTTCTTCTTTACTGAATTTTTGCTCCGGATCCAATGTTGGAAGTCCTACCGTATTTGCGCCCCAATTTACAATCGGTTTCGCTTCATCAAGCAGCTCCTCAACTTTTGCATCCCAGCGCAAATAATCATTATCGACAAGCTGCCATTCCACACAAAGACGATCTGTAGGCAGTGCTCTATTAAATGGATCTTCCATCTCGCCATAACAGTTTTCAATATATGTGTCGCTATGACTGCGCAATTTGGAAAAGTTTAAAAATCCGCTGCGCGCTTCAAGCGGATCAAATGTCCAGCGGCAATTTCGATAACCACGCTCAATCGCAATATCCTTCAAATAATTTTTTAACAACTCTCCTACACCTTGCTCACGGTAATTACGCTTAACACCGAGCATATGGGAATACAAGTACACATGCTCATCCATATATCCCGGGCAACTATAGTTAAAGCCGATTATTTCTTCATTTAAATATGCACCAAGTACAATCCCGCCATTGCGGATCGTCGCAATCGTTTGGTGAACAGGGATGCTTCCGACAGCCCAAATTCCATGCTCCAGCTTGCGTGCCTCTTCAATTTGCTCAATTGTCGTTAATTCCTTAATCGTCACTGATTCCAACATAATTTTTGCCTCCCCTATAGTTACTTTTTATAGTGTCATTCAAATTACCCTTGTTTTATTCGTACACCTGTCATCCACCATGCCATCTTACATGGCCTGTTAAGGTGTGTGTAACCTTCGGGAATCGCCTGCAGCAATTTAGGCGAAGCATTCAAGCTTCCTTGCCAAAATTCTGTTGTAGACCATTATTATAAGCATAGCCCCAATTCCATTATATACCACAAGTTGCCTTTTAAAGTAGTTAACTTTTATTATTCCTTTCTAACCAAAAGAAAAAACCTTTATTTATAGAAAATCTATAAATAAAGGTTTTAAAATTTATTTAATGCCGCGCATCGCTTTTGAGATGATTGGCGAGATGAATAAAATAATAATACCAATCACAATTGATAAACCGCCCAATACACCGAAGTACATTGTTTCTGATACAATTTCATAAACACGAACTAGCTGTGCGTTGATTGCTTGGGCAGCAGCTGATGCTAGGAACCATAATGCCATCGTTTGACCTGCGAATGCAGCCGGCGCCAATTTTGTTGTTGCAGATAAACCAACAGGCGACAGCAATAACTCACCTAATACTACTAAGAAGATTGACAGTACAACCCATAATGGATTTACTAATGTGCCTTCTGGCGTTATAACAATTGCCGCGATCATAATTAAGAATGATGCCCCTGCAAAGAATAATGAATATGCAAATTTACGGGGTGTCGATGGACCAGCATTCCCCAATTTTGTCCATAATAATGCAAATAATGGAGCCATTGTGATGATGAATAACGGGTTAAATGATTGGAACCATGCTGCCGGGATTTTAAAACCCCATAAATTTAAATTTGTGCGTGTATCAATAAAAGTCGCTAAAATTGTTGAAGATTGCTCTGCGATTGCCCAGAACATAACCGCACAAATGAATAATGGGATATATGCTAATAAACGAGATTTTTCGTCTGCATTTGTTTTTGGACTGCGATACATATAAAAAATGAATAATGTCGGAATCGTGACACCAAGAATCGTAATTAATACAGAGAAGTTTTTAATGTTTGCGTTACCTGTCATGTAAGCAATGACACCTAAAACAACAATGACCAAGCCGCCGATTGTGAAATTGCGGACTGTTGTTTTCTTCTCTTCACCCGAAAGTGGGTTCGGTGCTACAGAACCTGCTAAACCAAGGCTCTTTTGTGACATTAAATAAACGACCAACCCAATGAACATACCTACTGCAGCTACACTGAATCCTGCGTGGAAGCCCCAGTTTTTTTGGAATAAACCAACTAAAAGCGGCGCTAAGAAACCACCCATGTTGATACCCATGTAGAAAATAGAGAAACCAGAGTCACGACGTGCATCGTTTGGTGCATATAAATCGCCGACTACTGATGAAACGTTCGGTTTTAATAAACCAGTACCAATAATAATGAAGAACATTGATAAGTATAATGCTGAAACACCGAGCGGCAACGCAAGTAAAATATGACCGATCATTATTAATATACCGCCATAGAATACCGCTTTACGCGTACCAGTAATTCGGTCGGCAATCCATCCGCCGATAATGCCTGACATATAGATTAATGAACCATATATCGACATAATAATATTTGCTTGTGTGCGATCTAATCCTAATCCGCCATCTTTAACCGCGTAGTACATGTAGAAAAGCAGGATGGCACGCATACCGTAATAAGAAAATCGTTCCCAAAACTCTGTGAAGAATAATGTAAATAACCCTTTAGGTTGACCAACAAATCCTGTTTGAGGAACAGATTTCACAATTTCTTCTTTTGTATACATTTCGAAATCTCCTCCGATTAATAAATATTCCGACAATAAAGTCTGTTGTCTGACATTTGAAATAATATATTCCAACACTTTAACGCAATAATTAAGCAAAATCAACAAATAATCAAAATGTTATAATTTTGAGTTTTTTCGTTATTTTCAGATAAATTGAACAGATTATCACAACTAGACGATCTGTATTATAGAGGAATTAACTATATAAAGAAAATATTTAGACTCTTCCTTATATTGGAGTAATCTCCTTAAACAAAATAAAAAGCTAAAGTACTTTGCGAATACGCAGTACTTTAGCTTTTGCAATGACATATAAAAAATACTTTTATTTCACAACATATTTTTCATATTTTTTATAATCAATTTCTTTTAATTCTGCTGTTAAAAGCGTGCCCTCTTCCTCGTACGCTGTTTCCAAAATGGTTGCATGCTCATTTAAATAAGAAACGATTGTGCCCTGCTCATACGGAATAAGCATTTGGCACGTTATATAGTTTGCGAAGATTTGCTTGCGGATAAGCTGCAGCAATTCATCCAGCCCGATATCTTCCTTAGCGGATAGCCAAATATTGTCCCCGCTTACTAACGGATATTCCACATTCGCCAAATCGGATTTGTTGTAAACGTAAATTGTCGGTATGTTCTCCACATCGATTGCTTTCAATGTTTCGTTCGTTACGTCCATCATGAAGCGGTATTCTTCATTTGAAACATCGACTACATGCAATAGCAAATCTGCTTCCCGCGCTTCTTCCAAAGTCGAGCGGAATGCCTTTACTAAATGATGCGGAAGCTTACTGACAAACCCTACTGTGTCCGTTAATAAAAATGACTTATTGTCCTCGAGATCAATATTGCGGACGGATGTTTCCAATGTCGCAAACAGCATATCTTTTTCAAACACCTGCTTCGTATCATTTTGACCGGCTTTTGCCAGCAGCTGATTCATAATCGTGGATTTCCCTGCATTTGTATAGCCTACAATCGAAACGACAGGTACAGCATTTTTGCGGCGTTGCTTCCGCTGTGTTTCGCGCTGTTCCTTCACCGCTTCCAATTCTTTTTTGATTTTTGAAATCTGGTCTTCGATTTTTCGGCGATCCAGCTCTAGCTTCGTTTCCCCCGCACCACGGTTTTTAAATCCGCCTCCTGTGCCTCCGCCTTGACGCGATAAAGACGCATGAAGCCCAACTAGACGCGGCAGCATATACTGTAATTGAGCGAGCTCCACTTGTAATTGCGCTTCACGTGTTTTCGCCCGGCGACTAAAAATATCTAAAATAAGCATCGTGCGATCAATCACTTTGCACTGTAAATCACGCTCTAAATTTCGAATTTGCGATGGCGATAGCTCATCATTGAAAATGACGATATTCGCATCCGTTTCCTCAAAAAAGGCTTGGATTTCTTCAATTTTCCCCGTACCTACATAATGCGATGGTGTCACCCGCTCCAAATTTTGCGTCACCATACCGACAACTTCCACATTCAATGCTTCCGCCAAATTCGCCAATTCTTCCATTGAATAATCAAAATGCTCATCCTTCTGTAAATTCACACCAACTAATATACCGCGTTCAATCAATACTTCTACATCTTTCAAGCTTTTGCCTCCTTGCTTCATGCAAACCTTTTTTCCATCGTATCACACAATTCAAAAGCCTGTACAATGACACGACAAAAGCGCATTATAATACTATAAGGAACACGATTATACGGAAAAAAGAAAAGGCGGTTTTTATGGAATTTGAACAAATGAAAGTGCAGCTGCTTGCACTCATTTCTAATAAAACATTACTTCAGGCAACAATTAGTCAGCCTCGTCAAAAATCGAATGACTTAAAAAGGATAAAGCTAAAACCAGTGGAAATACGCGGGGATTATATGATTCAGCTTGAGTATCAATATGAGCGTATTTTAAGGCACGAAAATATTGGCCTGCATGATTTGGCGGCAAAATTCGAAATGCTTTTTGAACAGTTCCGACAAGTGCATGCAGAATTTCAGGAACAGACGATACAAGTGCAGCTTTCGAAAAAAAACAAAGTGCTCTGGAAATCAGACCAAAACGCGTCAGCAAAAGAAGTGAATTTAACGCATAACCGAAAAAAGCAATATTTATTGGATGATTCGAAAATCCACCCATTTTTAGTACGTTTAGGTGTGCAGGCCGAAGATGGAAAAATAAAAAAGCAAAAATACGACAAGTTTAAGCAGATTAACCGATTTATTGAATTTATCGATGATTCACTGGCACATTTGCCTAAAAGTAAACCAATTCGTATTTTGGATTTTGGTTCCGGGAAATCGTATTTAACATTTGCGTTGTATCATTATTTAAAGATTGAAAAAAGACTCGATATCCATGTCACAGGCCTTGATTTGAAAAAGGAAGTAATTGAAGAATGCAATCGCATTGCACAGGATTTGCAGTATGAGGATCTCCAATTTTTAGTTGGCGATATTAATGACTTTAATGAGGAAACAGCTGTCGATATGGTTGTAACCCTTCATGCTTGCGATGTGGCGACAGATATGGCTTTAGCGCGTGCGGTAAAATGGGGGGCTAAAGTCATCTTAAGTGTCCCTTGCTGTCAGCATGAGCTCAATCGCCAGATTCAGACGCCTGCATTGTCAATCATGACGCAGCACGGGCTAGTGAAGGAGCGCTTCGCCGCATTGGCGACTGATTCGATTCGTGCAGAGCTTTTATCGCTTGTCGGCTATGAAACACAGCTGCTGGAATTCATCGATATGGAAAATACACCGAAAAACATTTTAATTCGTGCATACTTTACAGGGAAAAAGCCGACAAATGAACAACGAGCAAAATATGACGAATTTGTGCGCTTCTTAAATGCGGCTCCCTTTTTGGAAAAAGAGCTCAAGCATTTACTCATATAGCGGATTTCTTCTCATCATTCCAAAAATTTGCTTACTATTGACTAAAAGAGGGAAAATGTTCAATAGCGGCTTATATTACAGAATTGTAAAGATTAAGACGACAAGCGTAAATTTTGTGTAGATTTTTTAAAGTTTTTGTTATGATGATTGAGGTTAAATTTTAAATACAATTTGATTATATAGATTCAGGAGGCAATTCCATGTTCAGTTCAAAGAAGCAAGATCCATTTTTCGCGGCACTATTAAAAATTGCCGAAAACATGCGTGAAGGAATTCATTATGCAAATGATTCCCGCATTGTAACGGTTGCGGATTTAAAGGAAATTAGCATTCGTATGAAGCAATACGAAACAGCGGGCGATAAATTAATCCATGAATTGATCGTCATGCTGAATAAATCATTTATGACACCGATTGAGCGTGAGGATATTTTATCATTGGCGATCCGCATGGACGATGTTTTAGATGGAACAGAAGGTACAATTGGACATTTTGAAATGTTTTCATTGACAGAAATCGATGATTCGATGCGTGACTTTTTGGCGTATATCGCAAAATCCACGGATGAAATTGTAAAAGCGATGGAGCTATTAAACAAAAAAGATCTTGTTGGGATGCGTCAGCACGCGATTTTAATTAAAGATTATGAGCGTGAATGTGATGAAGTATTGCGGTCATCAATCAAAAAGCTATTTTTAAATGAAAAAGATCCGATCCGTCTAATCAAATTCAAAGATATTTATGAGCAATTGGAAGAAATAGCCGATTACTGTCAAACTGTCGCAAACACAATCGAAACAATCATTATGCGTAACGCGTAATTAATAAGGAGTCCTTTTTAATGAACACACTACTTATCATTACCGTCTTAGTAGTCTTTTTTGCACTCGCATTTGACTTCATTAATGGTTTCCACGATACAGCAAATGCCATCGCGACATCTGTTTCAACACGTGCCCTGCCGCCTCGCGTGGCTGTCGTAATGGCTGCCATCATGAACTTTCTCGGTGCCATTACATTTGTAGGAGTGGCAAAAGCAATCGCGTCAGATATCGTCGATCCGTTTTCACTATCGACACCTGAAGCGCCATTAATCGGTTCTGTCGTCATATTAGCTGCATTACTTTCAGCGATTACATGGAACCTGGTAACCTGGTATTTTGGAATTCCTTCAAGCTCTTCCCACACACTGATCGGCTCGATTGCAGGTGCAGCCATCGCAGCATCGGGTATTGGGGTTTTGAACTATGGCGGTTTCACAAAAATTATTATCGCTTTATTGGCTTCACCGGTTATCGCTATTTGTGCCGGCTATTTGATGATGACATTAATGAAATTTATATTTAAAAACATGAATCTATATAAAACAAATAAAGGCTTCCGCATTATGCAAATTTTCACTGCGGCAGTCCAGTCATTTACACACGGAACGAATGACGCCCAAAAAGCGATGGGTATTATTACAATGGCACTTATCGCAGCCAATTGGCAAACGACGGATGATGTGCAAGTCTGGGTACGTTTTGCCTGTGCCCTTGCAATGGGTCTTGGTACGTCAATCGGCGGCTATAAAATCATTAAAACAGTTGGCGGTAAAATTATGAAAATCCGTCCTGTAAACGGTGCTGCTGCAGACCTTTCTTCTGCATCAATCATTTTTGGTGCGACATTAATTCACTTGCCTGTATCAACAACACATGTTATTTCTTCTGCAATTATGGGTGTTGGTGCTGCTCAAAATGTAAAAGGCGTAAACTGGGGAATGGCACGTAAAATCATTACAACATGGATTATTACAATGCCGATTTCAGCGGTTATGGCAGCGGTTATTTATACAATATTAAATATATTCTTCTAACATGGAGGGTAGGGATGCTTCGAAATATTTCTTCGAACAACCCTCCCTCTTTTCTTTTTTCCCATGAATCTATTACACTGTATTTATGGAAAAAGAAAGGCGGTATTTTATGAAACAATTCGCAGCACTTGTCACAAAATTCGCAAAGCCAATCGTTATAATTTGGTGCGCGATTTTAGTCTTCCTCGCATTTTTTGCACTTCAATTACCGAATAAATTACAGGGCGATGGATTTTTCTACGATGGCGACCACTCATATGTGACGAATGAGTTATCCGAAACATTCAATTTACCAGCAAAAACGATCTTTGTCCTGTTTGACAATAAAACAGACGAGGAAATCACTGCAGCAATTGAAAATTTAGAAGCAATCGAAGAAATACATGCCATTACTTCTCCTGTCGGTGCAGAAGATTTAAATAATGATGGCTATGCATACGGTATTTTGGAATTTGATAATACTATTGTCGATTACTTTCCTATTATCGATGAGCTACGTGAAAGGCTTGGAGAAGATAATGGGATTTCCATTACAGGCGAACCTGTTATTTCAAAGGATATTAATGTAGCGAGTCAAAACGATTTAATTAAAGCGGAAACAATTGGGCTTCCAATTGCCTTAATTGTGCTGCTGCTTGCATTCGGTTCGATTGTTGCTTCACTCCTGCCGATTTTAATAGGCGGGGCAACGGTTGTCATCACTCTTGGATTATTGGCTCTTTTAGGGGATAGTGTGAGCTTATCGATTTTCGTGCTCAATATTGTGCCGATGCTCGGTCTGGCATTAAGTATCGACTTTGCCTTACTGTTAATTAACCGATATCGCGAAGAGCGCAATATGCATTCAATCGAGCAATCTGTGCAAACAGCTATACAAACAGCCGGGCGTTCGATTATTTTTTCCGCGCTTTGTGTCATGATCGGACTTGGTGCAATGGTCGTTATTAATGTCGAAATTTTCATGAATATCGCACTGGGCGGCACAATTGTCGTGCTGCTGGCAGTGTTAACAGGGCTGACACTTTTACCGGCAACACTAACACTGCTCGGGGACCGTTTAAATAAAGGACGCATTTTCCGCATTAAGCCGACCGCCTCACGCTGGCAAAAGTTCGCCGCTTTTGTGATGAAGCGCCCTGTAGCTATCATCTTTGTGGCGGTTATACTACTATGTGCTGCCATGATTCCGATTAAGGATATCGAGTTGGCAATCCCCTCTGCTGAATCGCTGCCCGTGTCATATGAATCTCGCCAAACATTCGACAAGCTTAATGAGGAATTTGGCATCGGGGAAAATACCCCTGTCTTCCTGCTTGCCGAAAATTATGATAGCTGGGATACGACGGAAGGACTCGAAAAAATATTCGATATCCAGCAGCAGCTTTTAGACGATCCATTGGTAGACCGTGTAACATCGATGTTTACTGTGGCGAATATCGAATCGGCCGAAATGTGGGAAATGGCAAACAGCAACCCGCAAGCACCTGGAGCTCTGGATGAAGTGGCTGAAAACTTCATCAAAAAGGATAAGATGTATATGGTCGCGTATTTAAATACAACCGGCTCAACATCAGAAGCGCAGGATTTTGTGCGCGAATGGACTGATAAGGATCTCGGCGTCGATTTTGCATTGTCCGGTCAAGCAAAATTCAACCAGGAAATTTTTGATGAGATTGCGAATAAAGTGCTTATTGCCATTGCGATCATCATTGTTTCCACATTCTTTATTTTAATGATTGCGTTCCGATCGATTTTAATTCCATTAAAGGCGATTATTATGAACATTTTAGGTCTCGGAGCTACATTCGGGATTCTCGTCTACATTTTCCAATACGGACATTTCGGGCTGGAAGCAACCGCAATTGTACTGATCGTTCCTGTACTTATATTCTGTTTAGTGTTCGGGCTAAGCATGGACTATGAAGTGTTTTTAATTTCCCGTATCCAAGAGGAATATTTAAAAGGCGCGTCAAATACGAAGGCAACAATAGACGGGCTTGTATCAACAAGTAAAATTATAACATCCGCGGCGCTTATTATGATTGTCATTACCGGGGCATTTGCGTTTACCGATGTAATGCCTGTCAAGCAAATCGGTGTCGGCATTGCGATCGCAATAGCAATCGATGCAACGATCATCCGCCTTATGCTCGTACCAAGTTTCATGAAGCTATTCGGCGATTGGAACTGGTGGCTGCCGTTTAAGAAAGGCACAAGATAAACCTTTAATAACGAACAAAAGCACTAAAGCGCATGTTCAACTCAGAGAAACATTGGAGGGCTCGATGTAAAAGTAAACATTCCACCACTTTTGCAAGGAGGGCGCTGAAAAACAACACAACGGTTATTTAACTTTTTTGATGAAAATAAGACCCTTTTTGTTCAATTTGAATAGAAAAAGGTATTATTTCATTTTTAATGAATGCCCCTTTCCCGTATCAGGTGGAATTCAAATTTCCCGATGGAGATTTTGGCTTTTGATTAAGGGGAAGAAGAAAGGGAAAAATAAGCGGAGATTTTACGCTTATTTTCACAAAAGGGCTCGTTTCGGGACAAATAAGGGGAGATTTTCCGGTTATCCAAAGAAAAACCCTCTATTTTCATGTTTTTCAGGTCAATAGGCGGAAATTCTCCGTCTATTAAGGCCATTTTCTATTGTATTTTTTAAATAAGGGGAATTTTTCCGTCTATTTATTGGAGTGGGCACTTAAACGGATCTCCCAACTGTTAGTGGCAGATCCTTTTCATCTCGAATTGCTGGAATCTACCTCTTTCTTGCCGCTTCGCTGAAAATCCCCGGGGCTTTTCAGTGCCATCCTTTTGCATGGAGGCGAGGGATTGGTGCGGTTTGCCTGGACAATGAAAAACAGCCATCTGCCCAGTGAACCGGAGCGGATGGCTGTTTGATTTGGAAAGGGCTTTGAAGGAATTCCCCGAAGAGGAAAATCACTCTGCGCAAAGCTGGCTACACTTATTAGTGGACAATAAGAACAATCCCTCCCGTTCAGAAATTCAAAAAGAGGGATTTTAATATTTTTATGAAGTCATCTTGATCATTCATCCTAAATACAATAGCTCTTCAAAATCAGCCATCGCCGATTTTGAATAGCTCGGCTGCTCATTTTCATCCTGATGCTCATTCTGCTTGGGCTCTTTAGGCTCCCATACCATATAAAATGCTTGAATGACAATTACAATTACGATCGATGCAGCTAAAATCGTACCGATAATAACTTTAGCCACTTTATTTCCGGATATTTCTTTCGAGTGTTGCTCCTGTCCCATACTTCATTTCCCTCACTTATCTATTTTGAAAGTCGGAAACCTTCCTCACGTAAATAAGCAACAGCGTCTTCACGCGTACCGAATGATTCCTCTAAATTCCCCTGATGATAAATGTTCCATGAACGATCGTTGAATTCCAGTTCAAGCGTCGCCCCTTCACGCGATGTCCATGTCTCGATGATCGGTAAATCTTCCTCTTCTTCTTCAGATAAATAGTCGATCACATCGCGTACAATTTCACTTAATGCTTCTTCGCTGTAATCACGAATGTTCACAAGTCCTTTATCGTTTGCCTCTTTTTCGTATTTCACTAAATCTCCAACGAAAACAAAACCATTGCCGTTTGGATGAAGCTTTTCTACGACGATTGTTTTTTCGTAAAGACTTTCTTCAAAATGGTAATTGATGCGTTTCAGCGAAATTTCCTTTTTTGTCAACTGTGGAAATGATTCGATAATTCCCTGTTTTTGTTCAAATGTTAGCATTGTCTGCTCCTTTGTAATTTCTTCTGTATAAACTTTCTTCATGCAGCTTTTTTCCGTTGCGGCAAGGCTGTCGATAGGCCTGGACCTCCACGAACATCCCAAGAGTCACCGCCTTCGCCCCAAATAATAAAATGAGGCCGTTTAATAAATAAGTATACCGTGTTCAACCGGAATTAAAAAGAGAAGCATATGCTTGTCACATATGCTCCACAATTATACCGTCTTTGTTGCCGCTTCTTTAATCTTTTTGCGTTCATGATAAAGGTTTTGAACGATTACTTTAATGACGCAATACGTAGGAATGGCAATGAGTATTCCGATAAACCCTGCAATATTGCCGGCTGCAAGAACAAGCGAAATAACCGTCAGAGGGTGGATATCCAAAGATTTCCCCATTACATTCGGTGTAATGAAGTTACTCTCTACCTGCTGTGCAATTAATGTAATGGCACATACCCACACGACTAGAATCGGTTTTTGTATGAGCGCAACAATGACAGCCGGCACAAGAGATACCCATGGGCCAATAAACGGAATCATATTCATGAAAAACGCAAAAAGCGCGAGCAATAATGAATAGTCCAATTTAATGAATAAATAACCGATAAACATCATAACGGCTAATAAAAAGCTCACAAGCACCTGTCCCTGAACATAGCTTCTCAATACATTGTCGATATCCTCCAATGTCTTTTTCACCCATGTGCGTGCATTACCCGTGAAAACATCATAAATTTGAGGGGCAAACTTTTCATGGTCCTTCAACATGAAAATAAAGAAGAACGGCACTAATATTAATGTGAATGTCACAGTTACCGCACCGCTTAAAAATGTAACAAGGTATTTACTGCTTGTGATTGCAATCGCTTGAATGGAATTTGTTATGGACTCTACAAACTCCTCAATTTGCGGCGGTAAAATTTCGCGATTATCCAATACATAATTAAACGCGTCTTCTATCTCTTTCGCAATGTTCGGCGCATTTTCAACGAGCTTGTTCACCTGGGTGGCGATCGGCGTTCCGACAAGCAATAAAAAGCCTGTCATTAAACCTGCGAGAAGAAGGACGATTGTTATTAAACTTCCCCATCTTGGCATGCCGCGCTTTTCCAATACACGCTGCAGCGGCTCCGAAATATAATAGAGTACACCACCGAGTAATAGCGGTACAAGAATCGTCGTAAAGATAATGACAATCGGATTAAAAATAGCATGGATTTCAATAAAATATTTGATGATTAAAAGCGAGATTAGAATGCCTATCCCCACTTGAAACCACAGTTTTCTCGTCATTGGCCCACTTCCTTTACACAGTGTTGTTTCATTTATTTTTCACTATAAAACTATGTACGTTTTAGCATGCCATAAAGTGTCATAAAATACAAAAGAAAAAAGGATGGTTTCGCGCAATTTCTGCCGCGAAACTATCCTTTTCATTCATTAAAGCTTCTTATCGTCGATTGAATTCAAATAGTCTTCGATTGTTCCGATGACAGACTCCACACAGCCATCTTCAAACGGGGAAATCAGGCCCGCTTCCTCAACAAGCTTTGTGAAGGCAAATGAACCGCCAAGACCGCATAGGTGAACATAATCCTTCCATGCTGCATCAAAGTCTTCGCGTGAACGTTTCCAAAACTGGAACGCACAAATTTGCGCCAATGTGTAATCGATATAATAGAATGGACTTGCATAAATATGCCCTTGTCGCTGCCAAATCGCACCCGACTCTAAATATTCATGTCCGTCATAATCACGGTGCGGTAAATATTTCGCTTCGATGTCCTTCCATGCCGCATTGCGCTCTGCAGGCGTCATCTGCGGATTTTCATACACGACATGCTGGAATTCATCAACAGCCACACCATATGGCAAAAATAGTAACCCGCTGCTCAAATGCGAGAATTTATACTTATCTGTCTGGTGCTTGAAGAACAGCTCCATCCAGGGCCATGTAAAGAATTCCATACTCATCGAATGGATTTCAGCTGACTCATATGTCGGCCATAAGTATTCCGGAATCCCGATATTTCGGCTTGAATACACCTGGAATGCATGCCCTGCCTCATGTGTCAAAACATCGATATCCCCTGATGTTCCATTGAAATTCGAGAAGATGAACGGTGAATCATAGTCTTCGATAAACGTACAGTATCCGCCGCTTTCCTTCCCTTTTTTTGCAACTAAATCCATCAGGTCATGTTCGATCATATAGTTGAAGAACTCGCCTGTTTCTTTAGAAAGCTCTTCGTACATTTTTTTGCCGTTATCGATAATCCATTGCGGGTCACCCTGAGGTACGGCATTTCCTGTTAAGAATGTTAAACCTTCATCATAGAATTTAAAGTCTTCCACACCGATGCGCTCTGCTTGGCGCTCGTACAGTTTTGTTGCAAGCGGCACGATATATTCACGCACTTGTTCACGGAATTTTGTGACCATCTCTGCATTGTAGTCAATGCGGTTCATGTTTACATAGCCAAGCTCCACATAGTTTTTGAATCCTAATTTTGTCGCGATTTCATGGCGAAGCTTTACAAGATCGTCATAAATTGCATCGAATTTTTCTTTGTTTGAAGCATAAAAATCGGCGCTTGCCTCACGCGCAGCCTTACGAACATCACGCTCTGTAGATTCAGCATATGGTCCAAGCTGTGCCAATGTCAAAGTTTTGCCGTCAAATTCAATCTGAGCAGAAGCAACGAGCTTGCTGTATTCAGACGTTAATCTGTTTTCCTTTTGCATAAGCTCGATTACTGCGGGCGAGAAACCTTTTAACAAGTTTTCAGCTAATGCAAATAGCTGCGTGCCCCATTTTTCTTCCAGTTGTGCACGGAAAGGCGATTTTACAAGCTCCGTATAACAATTGAACACAAGCTCATCGGCCATTGGGCTTACTTCATCGAAATAGTCGCGTTCTTTTTGGTAATATTCATCATTTGTATCAATTGATGCACGTACATAGACGATATTAGCCATTGTAGAAAATGTGTTGCGAATCGCATTTAATTTTTCGATAACTTCACTTTGTTCATCTACTGTAGTGGCAGCTTTAAACTCATTCAATAATGAAGCTGTCTGTTCTTTCATTTGCTCTAAATCCGGACGCTTATATTCAAAATCTTTAAATGTTACCAAACTCATTCACCCCATCTAATCATTCGGAATTCGAAATTCACTCTCTTATTATTTATTATATTTTCAAGAATTGCAAATATTATCAGAATATTTACCCCCTTTTTACAGTAAAGGGAAGCCGCATAGAGATGGAAAAGCGGCTGTTATATTTTCCTTTTCTTGCAGTGTTGTGCTTCGCTGATGAAGATGGCAATTAAATTAGGCAAACCCGGAAAAAAACAGCGGGGAATAACCCCCCCGCTGCTTATCAATCGGCTTTATATACGAAAGCGTTTTATGGAATTTTGAAGCCCTGTAATTTCATCCGTTAAATTGCTTGCCGAATTTGTTACGACAGACATTGCGCTTTGCTGTTCTTCGATGGAAGCTGTCATTTCTTCCGCCATCGCTGCATTTTTTTCGCTTACTTCCGAAATGCTTTCAACCGAGTCGATAATAATGGCTTTCGATGAATTCAACTCGGAAATGCTCGCAGAAACTTCTTCGATCGAATGGCTAATTTGCTTCACAGCTTGCTCGATTTCTTTAAACGAATGCTCTGTCTTGCTAACAGAAGTATTTTGCTCATGAATAATTTTATACGTTTTCGTCATTTCTGCCGTTACTAAATCCGTTTCGTTTTCGATGCCGCGCAATGTTGTTTGCACTAAGTCTGTAGCGTTCGTTGTCTGATCTGCCAGCTTTCTAACTTCCTCTGCCACAACCGCAAAGCCTTTCCCATGTTCACCAGCTCTCGCAGCTTCAATGGATGCATTTAACGCGAGTAAATTTGTTTGGTCCGAAATTTCATTGATCGTTCCTACAATGCCTTCAATTTCCTTTACTTTTGCAGTCAATGAAGAAAATACTGTTTGCATTTGTTCGATAAGCTCGATGGATTCATTGGAATGGGCCTTTAAATCAACTAGATTTTGCAAGCCTTGAGCATTTGAGCTTTGCATTTGGACTGAAGATTGAAGCATAAAATCATTTTTTTCATGCAGATGCTCAATCCCCTCGGCGAATTGGACAATAGTGCGATTTGTCGCATCGGTATCCGTCGCTTGCTGCGAAGCACCTTCCGCAACCGCGCCTACCGCCTTCACAATATCATCGCTATAGGCATTTGTTTGCTCGGCAACAGCCGTTAAATTCATTGATGTGTCTTGAATTTCAACAATCGTTTCTTCGATTTCGCTCACTAATTCCTTAAGCTGTATGCACATCTCATTAAAGCCTGTGTTTAAAACGCCAATTTCATCTTTTCGCTCCATTTGCGATAACTCCACCGTCAAATCACCTTGCGCTACTTGATGCACTTGCTTCGCTAAACGGTGCAGCGGCCGAGCTAAATGGCGCGCAAATAAAATTGTGGCAATCGTCGCTAATATTGTCGAGACAACAAGAGTTACGACAAGTACCATTAACAGCGACATAACCGGTGCGTTGAAGTCTTTCATATAGCTTCCTGATGTAACAATCCAATTCCAATGCGGATCAATCACTGAATAAATAAGCTTCGGTGCCTCTATATCTGTGCCGGGCAGCGGAAAATCGTAATAAGTGAACCCCCCGCCGGCATCAGCTTTTTCTTTTACTTCCCGTATGTAATATTTTCCGGAACCATCTTTGCTTTCCCATAAATTATCCCCTTCTCGCGTCGGGTGTCCAAGCAATGTCCCGTCATGTCCTAAAATATAAATATAACCATTTTCCCCTAGATCACTCGGATTCGATAATGCACGTTTGCCGTCACTATCCTTTTGTCCGATTAATGCTGTCAATACTTCCTCTTGTGCTTGTTCGAGAGATATTTCGCCCGCCTTCACACGCTCATTTGTCGCCGCGATTAATTGCAATGATGACTCTACACTATTTTTTATAATTGTTTCGCCGAGCTCATCCATCCCGCTTTTTGCCTGGAAATAGCTCGCAGCGCCAATAATGGCACTTGGAATTAAAAATAGCAGAAAAGAAAAAATAAACAACTTCCCCCGAATTGAATTTAAAACTTTCATTTTGTCCCCCTGTGAACTCATTAGTAAGTCATTAAACTAGTCTTATATAACGTATTTTCTCTCTCTTATGTATAATATTAAGTAATATTATGCGCGAATCACGATCTAGTATAACCTACTCTATTAGTGAAAACCATCGGAAAAACGCATTTTATGGCAAAACAGCTCGAAATATGTCCTCTTATACAGATTTCCTAGAATTTTTTAACATTCTTTTATATGAAAAAAGCCCAAAGAACAGTCTTTGGGCTAACTTATTATTCGCCTAAATCAGCGTTGTGGTAAACGCGTTGCACATCTTCCAAATCTTCGAGGGCATCGATCATTTTCTCGAATTTCACTAAATCATCGCCTTCCAATGCCACTTCAGTCATCGGCAGCATTGATAACTCGGCTACTGTAAATTCTTCAATGCCCGCTGCTTTGAACGCTTCTTGTGTTGCATGGAATTGCTCCGGCTCAACATAAACGATAATTGTGCCTTCTTCATCCATAATGTCGCGCATATCCAAATCCGCTTCCATTAAAATTTCAAGAACCTCATCTTCTGATTTACCTTCAATGCCGAATACCGCCGTATTTTGGAACATATGCGCCGCTGAACCAGAAACGCCCATATTACCGCCGTTTTTGCCGAATGCCGCACGCACTTCAGAAGCTGTACGGTTTACGTTGTTTGTTAATGCATCAACGATCACCATAGTACCCGCTACCCCAAAGCCCTCATAGCGCAGCTCATCGAATTGCTCATCACCGCCGCCTTTTGCTTTGTCGATTGCTTTTTCGATGATGTGTTTTGGCACAGAGTAAGTTTTTGCGCGTTCTAAAACTGTTTTCAGTGCACGGTTTGATTCCGGGTTTGGTTCACCGGATTTTGCCGCCACATAAATTTCACGACCGAATTTAGCGTAAATACGGCTATTTGCTGCGTCTTTCCCGGCCTTTTTGTCTTTAATGTTATTCCACTTACGACCCATTTTGTTCACTCTCTTTCATACTCTATTAGTAACGTTATTTAAAAACGAAAAAATATATTTAACTTATTTATTATACATAAAGTCGAAAAAAAATTAAATTACTATGCATAAAAAAATGTAAAACCTGCAGCACCTTTTCATATGCTGCAGGCTTTCATTATAATTGTGAAGCATCTAAACTGAATGTATCCCCGCCTTGAATCGTCCCTGTCTTAAAGCCTTTTTTGAACCAGCGCATGCGTTGTTCGCTTGTACCGTGAGTGAAGCTTTCCGGCACAACATAGCCCTGTGCCTCCATTTGAAGTGTGTCGTCACCTATTGCATTCGCCGCGGTCAATGCCTCTTCAAAATCGCCCTCTTCCAAGTAGCCTTTGTTTTGCACATGTCGTGCCCAAACGCCGGAATAATAATCGGCCTGCAATTCCAGACGCTTTACCGCCTCATTGTACTTAGCCTGCGAAACTTTCCCGTTTAATGTATGGACTTCCTGTGATGTCCCCAGCAAAGCCTGGACATGGTGACCTACCTCATGTGCAACAACATATGCCATCGCAAAGTCGCCGGGTGCATCAAACCGGTTTTTCAGCTCTTTATAAAAGCTTAAGTCAATATAAAGCTTATAATCCGCCGGGCAATAAAACGGTCCCACGGCAGCGCTTTGCAAACCGCAGCCCGAGCTGACACTATCCGTAAACAGGACGAGTGTCGGATTTTGATACGTCAACCCATTATCCGAAAAAAGCTTTTGCCATACATCCTCCGTGTCGGCAAGCACAACCGAGACAAACTCGGCCAGTTCCTCTTCCTCTGCTGTTGGCTCATAATTTTCGGTTGCTGCGCCATTTTGTGTAATGCCTTTTGCTACTTCCGACACAATATCGCCCGCATCCCCGCCATTTAACAATGTAAAAATGATAGCTATTATAATCCCGATGCCGCCAAGTCCGCCGCCGATTTTCCCGGCGCTCATCCCGCGGCGATCTTCCACATTGCTGCTTTTTCGTCTTTCTTTAACATCCATAGCTTTTCCCTCCATAATCATTCGTCTTGCCTTGGCGCAAATCCGCCCTAATTAAGCTTTGGGCCCCACACGGCGCGTGTCCTCCAGCCGTTGCCGCACGATGCAACGGTTTTAGCCTCGGCCCATTTATTTCCGCGAGCGTTTGAACACCCGCTGAAAGAAGTGAATCATGACATACTTTGCCATATAATTACCCTAAATGATGTTTCCTATAACGCATCGGGTGAAATCCAATAAATTTCGGTTCACTAAAACGCAAAGGCATCTTGCTTCGTCTAATGGGTAACTAAAGAGAAAGGGGTGCATTTTTATGATGCTTTCCGATGAACGGGCATTTCAAGAGACGATGCATGCCTACAGCGATTATTTATTGCGCATCGCCTATTTATACGTCAAAGATTGGCAAGTTGCAGAAGATATTGTACAGGATACGTTTTTGTCGTATTACGTAAAGTTTGAGCAGTTTGAAGAACGTGCCTCGCTCAAAACTTATCTCGTGCGCATCGTTATTAATAAATGCAAAGATTATTTGAAAAACTGGACATATCGTAAGCAGCAATTAACGAACCGTTTCTTTCAGGCAAAGAAAGATCCGCAAAAAATGCTGCAGCAGACAGAGAGATTGGATATTGCAGAGGCGGTTTTACAATTGCCGATACCTTTAAGGGAAGTCATCATCCATTACTACTATGAGGAGCTATCTGTGCTGGAGGTGGCCGCTTTATTGGGGATATCGGACAATACCGTCAAAACAAGGATGCGCAGGGCAAGACAGCTCTTGAAAGAAACATTGTCTTCAGATGAGTGGGAGGTGCTTTCACATGAATGAAATAAAACGTCAGCTAAACAGGAAAATGGGCGCGACATCTGGCAGTGCGGACCGGATTATGACGAAGGTAAACGAGCAAAAAAAGAAAAAGAAACAGCCAAAGCGTCCCAATCGTCTATACTATGCAACATTTACAGCTTTTTTAGCACTCATAGCAATCGCCATTTTTATGATGAAGCCTTGGTCAGCAAATGATTTCAATCAAGCAGCCCCTCCTCCAAGCGAACAGAAAAATGAATTTGCCGACAAGGTATTGGACGAAGGGCTTCACATGCCACTGCAAAACTATTTCAAACAAGATGGCGATGTCGCTTATTTTTTAGGGACGGGCAATGAATATGCCGGATTTACAGAAAAGACGAAATGGCTATCCGACTCGTACGTAGAAGTTACGGAGGATAATACAGGAGCCACAATGCAAAACATTTATCGCATTCAGGAAGATTCCATTGAGCTTATTTATCAGGAAATTGCCGACCCGGAAACAAAAAAATTCACGATAGCACAATTGGAAGGATTAGAAGCCATCCAAACGATTTTAAAATGGCCGATTGAAAATGATGCATCATTCAACGGGAAAAAAGTTACGTATCCCATTGCTTATAAAACACCTTACAAAATATATGAAAATGCCGTTCAAATTACAGAGAGCACTGAATTCGGGAAAGAACAATTCTACTATGCGGAAGGTTCAGGTCTAATTGCCAAAACATTCATTACAAACGATGAGTACGAGGTAGTTTCCGTATTGGCATCCATAAACGAAAAACCTAATCCCAATACAGAAGAAATCATCTCATTCAAAAATATCGCTACGAATGAGGAGGAAAAGTTGCCTTTAAATAAGATGACGTTTCTGGACCCGCTCCTATTCTACAAATCAGATGCGGAAAAATTTGAAATGACATATGAGCCGTTGTTTACGTATAATGATGCCGAAATCGGTGTTTTCAAATATGACTGTGCCGAGCAATTTTGCGAAATGGCGTTCGTCAAACGGAATTATGAGGATATTACATTTGGTAGTGTAGTATGGGGGACCTTGCAAAGTTTCAAGCGTTCGCCAAACTTGGAAAATGTCATATTTTCCATCACCTTAGAAGAATTTTATGATGGAGCTGTACTAACTCGGACAATGCTGCATGTTTTAAATGTAAATACGATGCAAACGAAAAGTCCAAACTCATTTGAACATTACTTCAGCGATCCGTTTTATCCGATTAATCATTATGAATGGATAGATGATACGACAATCCAAGCAGAAGTCGCGGATATTGATGACTATGAATCGGAAACAATTTTGAAGTGGCAACAATCACACGGGAAAAAGACGAAAGTGATCGAAGTATCATTGCCGCAATAGAGCGAAGAAAAGCGGGTTTAATCAAAATATAATTAAGCCCGCTTTTTATCCATTATTTCATATCTTGCAATATACGCTCCAACAATGCCTCGCAGCCTTCAATGCATAGCTCGTATGTTTCCTGGAAATCGCCTGTATACCAAGGGTCCGGCACATCTTTTTTATGTGTCGTCAAATCAAGGAAACGGAAAACTTTTGCATCTCCTTCTGCACGCAGCATCTCAATTGTATTTTTTACATTGCTTTCATCCATGCAAACGATATAGTCGAAGTTTTGCAAATCCGAGCTGCGCAATTGGCGGGCTTGCATTCCGCTTGTCGCAATGCCGACTTCCTGCAATTTCGCCTTTGTCCCTTTATGTGGCGGCTCGCCGATATGATAATTGCTTGTCCCTGCTGAGTCGACTTTAATTTCGTCCGTCAATGCGCGCTTTTCCACTAAATCACGCATTACAGCCTCCGCCATCGGGGAACGGCAAATATTTCCTAAACATACGAATAATACTTGCTTCATATATATTTCCTCTCTTAATAAAGAGGCTGCACGAACAATTCCGCGCAGCGCTCATTATTTTACTTCCGGATGCATTTCCTTAAGATGCGCAGTGAGTCGGTTTAGCTCTTCTTCCAGGAACTGCACTGATTGTTCGCGCCCTTCTTTTCCTGCTCCAACCGTAAATGGCTTCCCGTAAATCAGGTAGCCTTTCTGGCGTTTGAACACACCTTTTGCACTTTTAGGACCGATATAAGCAGCCGGCAAAATTTCCGTCTTTGCCAACTGGGCAATTGTTACCGCCCCTGCTTTTAATTCCGAGTTTTCAGAGCTTCTTGTTCCACTAGGGAAAATCCCGACAATCTTCCCCTCTTTAATAAGCTGACGAGGAATTTTAATAACACTTGGACCCGGATTTTCGCGGTCCACCGGGAAAGCATTGAGCTTCGTTATTAGCCAGCCTAAGCCTTTAACATCAAACAGCTGCTTTTTGGCCATAAAATGCACCTCTTTTGGCAGCATCGATATACCAAGATTCAAAATATCGATATACCCATTATGTGTACATGCAACAACAAAGCCGCCTTCTTTCGGTATATTTTCTTTTCCGTATACCTTTGCCTTTGACCCGTTAACACCCAATATTCCATATACAATTCCTGCGATAAATTTATACACGTTTCATTCCTGCCTTATATTTAATCTCATTCTATTGTAAACGAAAGCAGTCTCGCCATTCAACGATTACTGTTTCGTCATTGAATTTGTGATTTGCCCCACTAAGCCAGGCAGCCAATCATCCAGCCTGCTGAATGAAAACCCTAGTTGCTGTGCTTTATCATTTTTCATATACCATGTAGCTGGAACCGCATATGGCGAACGAATCTCATCCGTACCGAGCAACGCTATTTTTGCACGCTCCCCTGTTTTTTCCTCGATAAGGGAAACAAGATTTTTCAGCGAAATCATCCCATTCGCCGTTGCATTTATCGGACCTTCGACATTTTCCATGCCCGCCCATACTAAAAATCGGGCCGCTTCCGTAGCTTGAATAAATGACATTTCCGCATCCATATTGACAAAACCGATCGGCTCATTGTTAATAATGCGCTCAACATGGAAATGCAGACGGCGTGTATAATCATCCTCCCCCATCACGATCGGGAAACGGACAGCCACTACCGGGAATTCCGCATATTTATAAAATACCGCTTCTGCTAAACGCTTTCCTTCACCATACGTAAATTCATGTGTATCGCCCATCACAATTCCATACGAATATGGATCGAAATCTCCCTCGTCATGCGGTTTGCCGTTTGCTTCATATGTGGATAATGTTGAAGTGAATACGAGTTTCCCGATTTTTCCATTGAAAATGTCACATAGCTGTTTCGCCTCGTTTGGTGAATAGCAAATATTGTCATAAACAATATCAAATGTACGATTTTCCAAAGCTGAAGCGAATGCCTCTTTGTCTTTGCGGTCCACTTTAATATGCCCCACTGCCTCGCCAAACGGATTTTCGGACATGCCTCGCGTGACAATTGTTACTTCATGGTTTTCCTTCAGTAAAAGTTCCACTAGTTTGCTTCCAAAAAAGCGTGTTCCGCCTAATACTAAAATTTTCTTCATCGAATATCACTCCATTCCAATTAATATGTCTAAATCAATCGTAATATCCTGTAAATGAATGCTTTCTTTGTCGTCAATATGCCATCCCATTGGCGTCATTTCCAGTAATTTTGGCACTAAATGGGCCTCTAGCGGCACCGTATACGTAATACGCTTCACTTCCACATGCGAAAAGCTCGCCTTGAAACGCTCTACAGTTTCGGCATTTGTATAGCTTTCCTTTTCCGAATCCGCAAAGGCCTGTTTGCGCAGCTCCATCAAATAATTTTCCTGTGGTACGACTTTGATGACTTTTCCGCCTCGTTTTAATAATCGCTTAAATTCTTCATAGTTCGCAGGGGATAAAATATTTAAAATTGCATGAAAGGACTTTTCGTTATATGGACTATTCGCCAAGTCGCCTACACACCAGAGCTCCCCGCCATAAAACTTCGCCGCTGCGACAATTCCTTCTTTTGCAATATCGATCCCAATCCCGACAGCACCGTCCAATTGCTTGCAAATACGGTGCAGATGCGAGCCTTCTCCACAGCCTGTATCCAAAATGACCGGACGTTCCTCTGTAATCTCCCCGGCAATCGCCTTTTGCACCGCATCATAAATTCCCGCATGAATCACTGCATGGCGCGACTCAAATAATTCTTTGCCGTACATTGATTGTACAGGACGGTTTAACATATATAAATAGCCTTGCTTTGCTACATCAAATGTATGGTTGGATAGGCAAGCCATCTTCCCCTCATCACTCATATTCATTTGCTGTTTACAGATGGGGCAAGAGAAAATTCGGATATTTGATTGGAATTGTTGAATACTTAACGCTCGTTTTGATAATAGACCCATGATGGATCCTCCTTCATTTATGTTCGCTGTTATCGTAACATAAGTTGAAGGAAAGTATGTCTTTTCTTATACGGATTTCCTTGAAAAGCTATCCTTCCATATTCAACAAAAAAGGAAATAGCTCTCACTACTTCCCTCATAAACTCCCAAATTATAATAATTCACTCGTTGTCACAAATTCATAGCCTTCCTCTTTTAAATAAAGAATTACATCTTCCAAAGCATCCGCGGATTGTTGGTGAATATCATGCATTAATACGATGCCATTATTTTTTGCCTGCGCCTTCAAATTCGCCAACGTTTTTGCTGGCGTCTTATGATACCAATCGAGCGTATCAATATTCCATAATACAGGCTTCAGCAATATTGCTTCGCGGACTTTTTCATCAATTGCTCCATATGGCGGTCGGTAAGATGCCGGATATTTTTCGATTGCGTCATAAATGGCTTCGTTTGCCCTGTTGATCTCCGCTTGCATCTGTTTTGCGCTAAGCTTCGTTAAATTTTTATGGCTCCACGTATGGCTGGCAATTTCATGGCCGAGTGCATCCGCTTTTTTCACGATTTCAGGATACTTCGCCACATTTTGACCGAGCATAAAAAATGTCGCTTTCACTTCATGTTTTTGAAGCGTCGTTAAAATTTGCTCTGTCACGTATTGATGTGGGCCATCATCAAATGTTAGCGCTATTCTTTTTTGCTTTCCATCTTCTTTTGCAGGTGGCTGCTCCTGTTCCTCGGTCTTTTCCTCGAGAGGCTGCTCCTTTTTACCAAGTATATTTTCGACCTGTATGTATGTTTCGCAATTTTGGATAGTGCGTGATAAACCTCCATCTGCTAAATAAAAGGGCATCATTAAGTTGATGCTGCTTGATGCCTGTTTTACAAATTGGTTGTACGCAAATTGCTCATGATAGGTGGTACTCATCGAACCCGGCTCATTATTCGCAAATGTAGGCGGCGTCTCTGTCGAAAAATGGCAGCCTATAAATGTTAAAATTCCACATAAAATACCGAGCATTACTATTTTTTTGCCCATCTTGCTGTCCTCCACTCGTCCATTCTATATATTAGACGTATGAGGATAGCAAAAAGTTGATAAAATTTAAGGAAAAAATTCGACAAATTGAAACTTCCATCAGAGGGGTTCTTCACCCCTCTGATGGAAGTCTTCTCCTACCCGATTTTTACGGGCAGTCGATTACAACATCCGATTCTTGATTTCCGAAACCCTAAAACAGGAAGTTCACTGCCTGTTAAAGCAGGATAAATTGACCGGACTTTTAATTTGCCATTTATTTAATATGCCGTCCAGCCCGCATCAGCAGTGATGACTACCCCGTTCACGAAATCGGAGTCTTCCGAAGCCAAAAACAATGCGACACGCGCGATATCTTCCGGCTCGCCTGAACGAGGGTTAAAGCCAGCCCCTGCCATTGCGCGAGACATTCCGAATTCATTCGCACTGCTGAAGCTTGCACCGATATTCGTGTTTACACCGCCCGGAGCGATCGCATTGCATTTAATCCCTTTGCCTGCATATTGGAATGCTGTATTTTTTGTTAAACCCACAACTGCATGTTTTGCAGCAGTATAGGCAGCTCCAGCACGTGAACCGTACAAACCGCCTATGGAGGCAATATTAATAATTGTCCCTGCGCCTTTTTCCAAGAAGATTGGCATTGCTTGACGGCTTGCACGCATAACGCCTTTTACATTCACTTCAAATACACGATCCCATAATTCGTCTTTCACATCGCCCACTGGAGAAAAATCATCCATAATACCGGCATTATTCACTAAAATATCAAGTGTTCCATAACTATTTAAAGCAGCTTTTATTAATTTATGAATATCTGCTTCCACCGCAACATTGGCTGCTACCGCAGTCGCCGTGCCGCCTAATGCTGTAATTTCCGCAACAGTCGCCCCTGCCCCTTCAAGCGTCAAATCCGATACAACAACTTTTGCCCCTTCATTGGCAAATAAAATTGCCGTTGCCTTGCCCATCCCTGAAGCTGCACCTGTAATTACTGCGACCTTATCTTTCAATCTCATGCATAAAACCTCCTAAACAGAAATTTTTATTACTCCCATAATTTCGACAATTGCTTTTATTTCACCTTCCTTCGCTTCATTGGAAAACACATTTTATAACGAATAGCGCCAAATGATGTCTTCTCTTATTTGGATTCCCCTGGATAATTCATACTTTCTTTCACACAAAAAAAGGGAGCGGGATATTGAAAGTCCCGCTTCCCTTAGCTTTATTCTATTTTACAAATTTCACTTCCTGAAGTTTATGGTGACCTGAGTCATTAATCCAGTGCCCTTCGATTTTCTCGCTTAAGCCTGTAATATAAGCCTGATGATGCACGTAAATCATTGGCGCTTCTTCAATTAAAATTTCTTGAACCTGTTTGTATAGCGCTAATCGTTTTGTTGTATCAATTTCTTCACGCGCTTCATCTAATAATGCATCCACTTCTTTATTATTGTAGAACGTAGTATTTCCAGAACCGCCATGGTTTTTAGAGTGGAATAATTGTGTTAAGAAGTAATCCGCATCCCCTACCGGATTTGATAAACCTAAAATATACATTTCATGTTCACCAGCATCTGTTTTATCAAGGTATGCACCCCACTCTAAAACTTCGATATTCGCCGTAATATTTAGCTGTTTTAATTCTTCCTGCAACATAATGGCAATATTTTGACGCTGAGGATTATCATTTGTCCAAATAGAAGTCGTAAAGCCATCCGCGTAGCCGGCTTCAGCTAAAAGTGTTTTTGCTTTTTCAATATCTTTCGTAATCGGTGTTATTGTACCATCATAGCCAAACACGCTCGGCGCCAATGGACCACGTGCCGGTTCGCCAATCCCTTCATAAATGCCGTCGATAATTAACCGTTGATCTACAAGCATCGATATTGCTTGACGAACACGTACATCATCAAATGGTTTCTTGTTAATATTAAATCCGATGTAGGATAGAGACGAACCTGGAGTAATGCTGACCGAACTCGATGTTGCATCAATCATTTCAACTTCATTTGGCTGAACTGGCTCAATAATATGCGCATAGCCTGTTTCAAGCTCAGCCGCACGTGTTGCACTTTCAGGAATTACTTTAAATGTTACTGTATCGATATAAGCTTTTTCATTCCAGTAACCCTCGTTATTCACCAATTTAATTTCCGTACCTGGTGTCCAAGAGTCAAACTTCATGAAACCTGTACCAATTGGACCATTAGCGTTCATAATCGCCCCTGGAATATTGCCCGCTTTCATATTTTCATAATCTGCATCAATTTGCGCTGGTGATAAGATGACACCTACCGGATGATTTAAGTGATTTAATAACGGTGCAAATGGATAATGTGTATGGATACGTACCACATAGTCGCTCACTACTTCCACTTCTTTGATTGCTTCAAATAAAAATGCGCGTGGTGCTGCAACTTCCGGATCTAAAATGCGATCGAAACTTTTCTTTACTGCTGCCCCATTGAAGTCTTCCCCATCATGGAATTTAATGCCCTCTTCAAGCTCAAATTCCCATGTTAATTCATCAATCGACGTCCAGCTTTTTGCTAAACTCGGAACAATTTTGCCTTCTTTATCTTTTTTCACTAATCCTTCTGTAATGTTCGATAATACAGAAGCTGATGGAACGTCTGTGGACATATGCGGATCTAAATTTGCGGCATCTGACAATGTTGCCAAAACTAGATCCCCGCCTGCCGCATGTGCTTCTGTTAGCTCGCCCGGTGAATCTTTGGAAGCATTGTCATTGCTGGAAGAATCCTCTGCTGAGTCACCCCCGCTGCATGCTGCAAGCAGTAACCCGAATGCCATTGCAAAAAATAGCAAAAAACTACTTTTAAAGTTCTTTTTCATTTGTTGTTTCCCCCTTCGCTTTAAACTTTTAAAAGTGGTACATGTAAATATTACCAGCAATTATTAATAAAACAAACAATATTTTGAATTTTTATTAAATTCAATCAAATAAAAGGTTCATACTATTTTCGAAATAAATTGCTTATAACAGCAAATAATATATGCTATATAGTAGAAACGCTATTTTTACAATAGTACCTTATACATTTTTTATGCATTTCCAAAAAACAAAAAGGAGCGAAGTAGAATTGCCTACTTCGCTCTTTTTATACTAATTCGTTGATACTAATGTTTTGGATTGCAATGTCGTGTTTTTTACATTCATAAAGCCTTCCAACACGGTATACAAAGTATCGATATCCGTTTCTGACAAACGCTTACCATTACGCGATTTCGCCCATTCTTTCAGCTCCGACATTTTTAGAACTTCCACATTTTCGGACTGGATTTCGATTTGCTGGAACGAACAATCATTTGTAAATACTACGACTGTTTCGAATAAAGTTCCATCCACTTCCGGCAGCTGATCTTGCAAGGCGTTTATTAGACGCTTCGTTTCATGGATCGGGTTATTGAATACACGTGTTTTGTTTTTATGCAATAGCTCTTTCCACTCGATGCTTTGCTCCCGGCCATTGATCCAGCCTGATTTATCTTTTACGTTCACTACATAAATTCCCGATTCATGCAGCAATAAAGCATCAATTGTCTGCAATTCCTCATAGACAGGAATTTGTAAATCCAGCAGTATTTTTCGCGCGTCTTTAACTTGCTCCAATTCATGCATAAGCTTATAGGATGTGCGGATATTTTTTTTCGCCAAAACATCGAAATAGGAATAACCTGTTAATTTATAAAAGGCAGTATTATCATGACTGTAAATTTTAAATACGAAATAGCCTACAATCGCTATCGCAGCTATTAATAGAAATAGGGTCATTACGCTCACTCCTTGTGTGCATCATCAAATTCCATTTTAACAAACATTCAAAACGTTTACTATACACCTATAGACCACTTTTACTACTACCTTTGACCCTATCCCTTTTATAATGCCATCAAAAAATCACCATTTTTTCATACAGATTTCCCATTTTTTAAAATGGGCAGCAGTTGATGCAGCTTGCTTATTTCATATGTTGGGCGGATGGTCGATGGCGCAATTTTTAAAGGATTGAGCCAGCATGTATCAATGCCTGCACGTGCCCCGCCAATAATATCCGCGCTGTATGAGTCCCCAATAATTATCGCCTTGTTCAAATCGAAATTCGGTATGCGGTCGAACACATAATCGAAAAACGATTTCATCGGCTTTTGGTGACCTGTATTTTCCGAAACAAATACTTGCTTGAAATACGAAGCCAGCCCAGTAACTTGCAGTCGCTTCATCTGTGTATCCGCCAAACCGTTTGATGTAATGTATAGTTCATATTGAGGTGCCAATGTTTGAATCAATTGCAATGCACCTTCCACAAACACTTTGCTTTCCGCTAAATAACCACGGTATTCCGCATCCAATGCCTGTCCATCCACTGCATAGCCAAAATACTCAAAAGTTTTGCCAAAGCGCGTTTGCATTAACTGCTCGCGTGTGATGAGCCCCTCCTCAAGAGATTGCCATAAACCTGTATTGATTTCACGGTAGACCGTTTCGATTTGAGGCGTCAATGGCAACTTATGCGCTTCGAATAATTTCGGCAGTGCCAGTTGTTCCGCCGCTTTAAAGTCTAATAATGTATCATCCAAATCAAATAATAAAAATTTATAGTCTTTCATCTGTATACTCCGTTTCTGTCTCATTAATTTATTTACAATATCATAATCCCGGAAATTTTCAATTGCGCTTTTGCTTCGCTATAAATACACCCGCACAAAAAAAGTTGGGTATTTACATCGATTGC
Organism: Solibacillus silvestris; assembly: GCF_051967575.1. Classification (NCBI taxonomy): domain Bacteria; kingdom Bacillati; phylum Bacillota; class Bacilli; order Caryophanales; family Caryophanaceae; genus Solibacillus; species Solibacillus silvestris. The sequence continues at coordinate 69,296 of NZ_JBQCJW010000009.1, read as the reverse complement.
AAATTTCGTGTAGCATGGCTATATTGCTTTATATTAAGAAAGAAGGTTTCCTTTATGGGATTTGAGTTAGACCCGCAGCTCGTCATTATTTTAATTTGCTTTGGTTTTTTAGCTGCATTCATCGATTCTGTTGTAGGGGGCGGCGGTCTTATTTCCCTGCCTGCATTAATGTTTGCAGGGCTTAGTCCGTCTGCTGCAGTGGCGACAAATAAGCTTGCCGGAACGATGGGTTCGCTAACGAGCACGATTACGTTTTACCGGTCCGGGAAATTGGACATTAAATCGGTTATGAAATATTTCCCGTTCGTTTTCATCAGTTCGATGATCGGGGCTTGGATAGTCCATTTGCTTGATCCTAATCTTTTAAAACCGTTGATGCTCATTATGCTGGCGGCAGTGGCAATCTATACAATTTTCAAAAAAGATTGGGGCAATGTTTCTGCCGTCAAATCATTATCGAAGACAAAATATTTTATCTTTTTCTTCGTCATAGCACTTATCGGCTTTTATGATGGCTTTTTAGGTCCGGGTACTGGTTCATTTTTAATTTTCGCCTTTTTAATGGTCGGCTATGATTTTTTAAAGGCGGCAGGCAATGCCAAATTGCTGAATTTCGGGAGTAATATTGGCGCACTGCTAATGTTTGTTTACTTAGGGCAGATCAATTATACATACGGACTTATCATGGGAGCCGCACAGATTGTCGGGGCCATTGTCGGTTCACGTTTTGCCATTAAGCGCGGAAGTGGCTATGTGCGCGTTCTTTTCATCATTGTCACTATAACACTGCTCGCAAAAAACGGATTTGATTATTTCTTTAAATAGCCAAAAAACAAAGAGGCTGCCGCGAAAGGAATCGATGAGAACGATTTTTTCGGACAGCCCTTTCTTTTTACATAAACCCGATAATCAGAAACCATGCTACTGGTACGAAAAGCGCGGGAAGCATATTGAGCGTTTTGCTGTCCTTTATGCCGAGTATCGATAATCCGGATGCCAAAATGAGTATACCTCCTACAATTGATACTTCGGCCATTAATGTCTCTGTTAAAAAAGGCTCCAAATGACCGGCCAGCACATAAATGCCCCCCTGCCAGAAAAAAAGCACGACCGCCGCAAACATAATGCCGATTCCATACGTAGCGGCAAATGCCATTGATGTGACAAAATCGAGCGTAGCATTTGTAAATAAATATGTATGATTATTATATAAAGCACTTTCAATCGGACCTAAAATAGAGAGTGTCCCTACACAGAATAATAAAATTGCTGTTGAAAGTCCTTTGCTTAAATTCGACTGGCCAAACCGGCTGACGACAGAATGAAACTTTCCATCTAAATCAAAAACTGCACCAATGAAGCTGCCAAGCGCTAAGCTAATAATAAATAAAACGGGATATGCGCTTTTTGGCATGTTTTGAATGATTGCATTTGCACCTAAAGCAACGGCCGCAAATCCCATTGCATTGAAAAGAGTTGCCTGGTATTGTTCTTTGATCCCTTTTTTCAATATTGTCCCAACAAGCGTCCCTATAACGATTAATAATGTATTGACAATTGTCCCAAGCATAAGCAGCGATCCTTTCATAATTCAATGAGAAAAACCCCGAAACGAGTTCGGAGCTTATGGCCTATTGCATTTCCTTTGTCGGTCCCATTACTGGAGGAACTTTTAAGCCTGCTTGACGAAGCAGCACAGTCATTTGGCCGACATGATGAGTTTGGTGTGTAATGACTAAGCGCAATAACGCGCCACGTTGCATCGTGCCCCCAAAGGCAGGCACTTCTTCCAATAATTGCTCATCTGTTAAAGCAGCCGCTTCTTTTTTATATGCTTCTATTACCATTTCGTATTTCTCTGCAATTTCCGACATTGTTTCAGGCTGCGGCATATCTGGGCCCGGTGCCGGGATTTGCAAGCCCGCAAAATGGCCGAATGCACCCGCGACACTTACTAGATGCCAAGACAGCCACCCTAAAGAATTATGCTCTTCGACAATTGCGACCTTCATTTTATCATCTGGTATTGCTTGCATTACCTTTAATGCGCCTTTTGATGCTACTGCCCAATCTTTTACAAAATCCTCTGCTACACGATACATTCAAAAATCCCCTTTATCAGTTTTTGTTTTTATCATACCGAACATTGCAGCATTGCGCCATATTGACGCTCCCAAGACCAGTATTCCGAGTATTCCCCTGCTGCTCTATAAATAATTTAGCATAATGCGCCATGCTTCCACTTTTTCATCGAACGATTTTATATTTTTCCCTGGAATCGGGCTTGTCGATGGCATTTTTCCATATGCACGGTTTTCTAAAACGTCAAGCCCGACATGCTTTTTAAATACATCAAAGCTTTTTCCGCCATTGAATAAGACAAGCTTTATTTGCGGGTACTTTTTGAAGAGCGCTTGAAAATCATTCGGGATTTCGTTTTTTATCGTCGCATCCAAACTGCCTTTGCGTTCACAGCTTTCGATAGAATCCCATAAACCGATTTTATGTGAACGGAGAAGGGCAATTTTTTCACTGTAGTTTTCGGGTATTTCGACCGCTAAAAGCTCTCCGATTATCGACCAAAAATGATTGCGCGGATTGCCGTAGTATTGCTGTTTTTCCAAAGACTGCTTTCCCGGCATCGATCCTATGATGAGCACTGTCGTCTTCTCGTCTACAATCGCTGGCAGTATATTTTGTATCGGCTCCATCATATCCCGTCCTTTCTAGTAGATTCAGTATAGTACAAGCGAACATATAATACTAAACAGACAGCATGGGCTTTCTGTTTGCTATAGAATCATTTCAAATCCTGTATTTATTACATACCAAAAAAGCGCTGCCCGCAAAACTCAATCTGAGCGTTTGCAAGCAGCACTTTTGGAATTAAGGTGTAATTTGTACTTTTTGAATTTGGTAAATACCTGTAGCATCTACCGAGAAGCCTGAAATATTATTAGCGTAACCTGTCAAATACGCTTGGTGGTGGATAAACGCTGCAGGTGCTTCAGTATTGATGATTTCCTGCGCTTGTTTATATATATCCATGCGAATCGTTTCGTCTGTTTCAATCCGCCCTACTTCCAATAGCTCATCCAATTCTTTATTGCTGTAGCGTGTGCGGTTGTTATTGCCGATGTCGGACGTATGGAAAAGCGGGTAAAGCGCACCGTCCGCATCCCCTGTGGAAGGAGCCCATCCAAGCATGAACATATCATGGTCGCCTTTAGATGTTCTCTCCAAATATGCGCCCCATTCCATCACCTCAATTTCCGCTTCGACATTTAATTGTTTCAATGTTTCCTGTAAGATAACAGCAATTTGCTGGCGCTGCGGATTATCATTTGTCCAAATTGTTGTTTTGAATCCATTCGGAAATCCTGCTTCCGTCAACAGCTTTTGCGCTTCTTCAATATTTGTATCTTGCTTCGTTACTTCTTCATTGTAGCCCCAAACCATTGGCGACAATGGTCCAAATGCCTGTACACCAAAGCCGTCATATACGCCTTGCAAAATCGCTTCACGGTCAAGCGCTTTTGAAATCGCTTGACGAACTTTCGTATTATCGAATGGCGCCTTTTCTGTATTGAAGCCTAAATAAGCGATTGATACAGATGGTTGCTTCAGCACATTTGCGAATCCTTCCACAAGCGGAACTTCCGTTGGTTGTACCGGGTCAATAATGTGGGCATAGCCTGCTTCCAGGTCTGCTGCACGTGTAGCACTTTCCGGCACCGTTTTAAATACGGCAGAATCATACGTTACTTGCTCACCCCAGTATTCTGTATTTTTCACTAGACGGATTTCCTGGCCCGGTGTCCATTTATCCAACTTTAAGAAACCTGTTCCGATTGGGTTTTCATTGCCGTAAGCCCGTGCTTCCCCGCCGTTTTCCATCCGTTTATAATCTTCTTCAATGACTGCCGGACTTATTATATTGCCGCCTGGATGTGTCAGGGCGAATAATAAAGGTCCATACGGTTCTTCTGTTTTGATTTGAACTGTGAATTCATCTACAACAATTACTTCTTTAATCGGTTCAAAGTTTGAGAGACGTGGTGATGCAATGTTCGGATCAAGTATACGGTCCAAATTCACCTTTACAGCTTCGGCATTGAAATCTGTGCCGTCATGGAATTTTACGCCTTGGCGCAGCTTTAATTGTAATGTAAGATCATCTACATATTCCCAGGACTCCGCCAATAACGGCTCGATTTCACCTGTATCGAAATTGCGCACAACCAATGTTTCAAAAATATTGCGTTGTACATTCGAAGAAGGGACATCATTTGAACCATGCGGGTCCAGCTCTACTGCCTCTGAAAGAACCTCGATTACAAGCTCGCCGCCTTGTGCAGTCGCGTTGTCCGTATTTGCGTCTGTTCCGCCATCAGTTTCAGTATTAGCTTTTGTTGAATCATCGGTCGCTGCATTCTCATCACCGCTACATGCAGCCAACACTAAAATAAGGGAAAATATTAATAAAAGCCATACTTTTTTAAACTTCATTTTGCCTTCCTCCTTATGTAACTGAATTTTCAGTTTTTTATATATTAACTTTATATGTAATTTATTGCAATGTTTTTCTATATAAACTTTATTGGTTTACTAGGTCTTATTTCTTAATAGAAGGAAAAAGAACCACATACAGTATGTGATTCTTTGCGTAATCTATTTTCTTTCGTATACGATATTGCCTGCAACAACGGTTTTTAAAGCGGTAGTTTGTAATATTTCCTCGGAACTGCAGTTCAATAGATCTTTATCCAGTATTGTAAAATCCGCATCATATCCCGGGCGGATATATCCGCGCTCATGCTCTTTGCAAATTGCTTGGGCACTGCCGACCGTATACATTTTTATCGCCTCAAACCGGGAAAGCTTCTGTTCGGGTCCGTAGCCTTCATGTGCATCATGAACTTTTTTGCGTTCCACCGCGGCATAAATCGTTTCAAATGGACTAATCGCTTCTATAGGGGCATCTGTGCCTGCCGCACAAATTAAACCTACATTCAGGAATGTTTTCCAAGCATAAATATGGCCTGCCCGATTTTTTCCGAGCTTTTCACCTACCCAAGGAAAATCCGATGTAACAAAAGCAGGCTGCAGATCTAAAATGACCGAGAGCTTTTTCATGCGCGCCAGCTGTTCCTCGGAAACGAGACAGCAATGGATTAGGCGATCACGCTTCCCATCTGCAACAGGGTATTTTTCCAAATAGGCAAGAACTTGCTCCATACCGCCATCGCCGATTAAATGGATCGCCACTGCTTCATCATACTTTCGTGCCAATTGAATGAGCGCTTCCATTTGCTCATCTGTATGTATGAGCATCCCTTTATTGCTCCTATCATTTGCATATGGTTCCAGCAAAGCAGCAGTAGACCCTCCAAAAGAACCATCCGCGAATATTTTCATCGCTCCCGGTTCGATAAACGGCGCGGCATATCGTGCATTGTTTTTGACCATCTCCTCAAATACTGTATGATGGCGCAATAAATTAACACGAAAGTGCCGTCGTTCACCTATTACTCGATGATAGGCCGTTAACGGATTTGTATAATGGCCAAAATAGCTCATTTCTTCTGTATGCCCCCCCGTCAGCCCATATGATTGCATATCCTCTATCGCCAGCTGCAATGCTTGCTGCAGGCTTTCAATATAGCTTTCTCCTTCCTGCTGGAAAACGGAGGAGACTAGATTGGTTGCTTGCTCGTATAATAGACCGTTGAGTTCACCATTTTCATGGCGGCCAAGTTTGCCGCCTTCCGGATTTGCCGTATCCTTCGTTAAACCGGCAAAATGCAATACAGCAGAATTGACCAATGCAACATGATGGCATACACGGTTGAGAAATACAGGGTTTTTTGTCGCCTCATCCAGCGCTTCTTTCGAAGGAATGAGACCGTCCGCAAATTGATTTTCATTCCAGCCATCTCCGATTAGCCATTGCCCTTCCTCCAGATGACCCGCAGCGTTTTGTACGAGCTGCAGAAGTTCTTCTCCGCTAGTTGCAGCAGTTAAATCAAGTCGAATTAATTTAGCGCCATGGCCAATCATATGCAAATGGCTATCGACAAAGCCCGGATACATGACCGCTCCTTGCAGATCAATTATTTCATCTGCTCGTACTTGCAAATCATCGAAAGTTCCTGTTTCCACAATTTTTCCATTACCTACAAGCACAGCCTGCACGGTCGTCCCTTCCTGCTCCATCGTATAAATCGTGCCGTTTGTCCATAGTTGCTTCATCATCCACTATCCCCAATCTACATATCGAAATTTTCCCGCAAGTAAGGTTCCCCTATATTCATATGATCCAAAATCGGTTCATACGAGCCTTTATGAATAAACGTAATCTGTTGGATATTTGGCAAATTTCCAAAATAAGAGCGCGCCAATGTTTCCACGAACATGCTTGCACCTGCCGAACCTTGGATTGTATACACATCATCGCCTAAGTTGAGTATTAAACTCGTATCATTATCTTCAAATTTATAATCTAATAGTTCTACATCATGCTTATTCACTTCCGAAAAAATAAACGGCACTAAATCCCCTTCATCTCCACTGAATTTTTCTTCAAATGGGATTGTATATTCCGCGTTCGCATCTGATTCGTATAATGTAATCGTCTCTTCCTCTTTCACATCCGGGCTTCCCTGTGTCGTATTATCTGCTGTATTTCCTGGCGTACTATTTGGCGTATTGTCTGTTGCGCCTTCTGTTCCGCAAGCGGCTAGTACGAACATAAATAACAAAGTAATAAACAGTTTCTTCATCGTTGCACAACTCCTTTTGATGTATTACTTCCACGATAACGAATATGCAAACAATTTTCAAATTTTTTAAAAAGTCATCGTTTCTTCCACAAAAAGCCCCTTCACCGATAAGCAGTGAAGAGGTTTTCATTTCAGCGAATATAGCTTTGAATTTCCTTGGTGATCTCTTCCAGCGCACGATTTGTTGTTGGAATGCGAATAAATTCACTTTCCAATGCATTGAATTCCTCTATAAAACGCCGGCGGAGCGCTTCGTCATTTAATTGGTCATCCAAAAAACCGCGGCCGCGCACATCCAGTCGCATTTGCCGCTCACCTTCTTCTACATCCAAATAGAAGATATAGTCCGGCTTGCGTATCGAATACAGCGCGGTTTCATACTCATATTTTACATCCACGCCTTTTGCGCGATGGGATACAACCGTATCGATATAGTGGCGAATGCAATAAACATTCCCGTCATGCTCCGCCATTTTCTCATGAATGACATTTGTTAAATGGACATTCGATGCTAAATAATACAAGTAATGCGCAGTTGGTGACTGATGGAATAATTTTTCGTCAATATCATGACGGTTTGACGAAAATGGGTAAGGAGGCGATTTTAATAGTGAGGAACCTAAATCCTCCATATGCAGCTGATCACCGACAGTACTCGTGCCGCTGCCATCTAAACCTGTAATAACAATTAATTTGCCCATGAAAGTTCATCTCCTTTGGAATCGTAAAAAATGTACCATACTTCCACGCCTGCGTAAACGAACGTTCCCGCACTGTAAATTTTCCGTCATAAAATCCATACGCCCATTAAATCCCAATACGGAAAATAAAATATTTTCAAAAAATATTGACAACAATAATTCACTCCACTAATATTAAGGAACACTAAATAAATTAAAACATGGAAGGAGGTTAGGGATATGATGACAACAATTTTAGATTTATGCATTTCAAAAACGACAACATCATACTGCCCTAACCTGTCCTTTCATTTTGATTTAGCATGACACGCAAATAAAAGGCACAGGTATGGACTTCCCTGTGCCCTTTTTCGTTTCGACACCTTTTCGAAAAAATCGGATAGGTGTCTTTTTTAGTTGAACGGATATGCAAGTTTCAACGGAGCCACATAAAAAAGCCCGCTTATCACTCGGACTTGCGGGCTTTTTGCAGCACGGCCATTTTCGGAACGACATGCTTTTTAGTGTAAAAACATTTTTGGGAGGGCTTTTGTATGTCAATCTTTATGCAACGAAAACTATTAAAATCGGATCGATATGATGATGGGTAGTAAGGCTTCAAACTTTAATGAAAGAAGGTATACGTAATGTTTAACGTATTTGTGAAATTAAAATGGTTTTTCAAACAGTACCGCAAGCAATATACCATTGCAATTGCACTGCTTATGCTAGCGAGTTTCATCGAAGTATTGCCGCCGTGGATTTTAGGTGAAGCAATCGATGTCATGACAAATGGCGAAATGGATCAGGCACAGTTACTTAAATATGTTGGATTCATTTTAGTCGCGGCGGTTGCAAGCTATGCATTAAGCTTCTTCTGGCAATATCAGCTATTCGGCGGCTCGATTGCGCTTGACCGGGTTTTGCGGAAAAAATTAATGCATCAGTTTTTGCAAATGACGCCAACTTTTTATGAAAAAAACCGTACCGGCGACTTAATGGCCAAAGCTACAAATGATTTAAATGCCGTTACATTAACAGCCGGCTTTGGAATAATGACGCTTATTGATTCGACTGTCTATATGGCGCTTATTATTTTGGCGATGGGCTTTTTCATCTCTTGGAAGCTTACATTTTTCGCAATGCTTCCGATTCCGCTCATGGCGCTTATCATTCAATATTTAGGGAAAATTGTCCATGAGCGCTATATGAAGGCACAGGATGCTTTCGGTGAAATGAATGATAATGTACTGGAATCAGTTGCAGGCACACGCGTTATCCGTGCATACGTACAAGAAGCAAAGGATGAAGAACGCTTCGCGGAAATGAGTGAAAACATCTTCGTCAAAAATATGCGTGTCGCTTATATTAACGGACTTTTTATGCCGATCACTAAAATCGGAACGGGAATTTGCTATGTCATTGCACTTGGCTATGGTGCTGTGCTTGTATCGAATGAAGCACTGACGGTAGGGCAGCTTGTATCATTTAACGTGTATTTAGGTTTGGCGATCTGGCCGATGTTTGCGATTGGCGAGCTTATCAACGTTATGCAGCAAGGGAGCGCTTCCCTCGACCGTGTACAGGAAACATTGGAATATGAAGCAGATGTCAAAAATCCGAATACACCGATGATGCATAATGTGCCGAATTCAATCGGGTTTTCCGAATTCACTTTCCAGTATCCTCTATCTCAGGCGAAAAACTTGCAGCAAATTTCACTGAGTTTACAAAAGGGGCAAACGCTCGGGATTGTCGGAAAAACAGGTGCGGGAAAAACGACATTTATCCGTCAGCTATTGCGGGAGTACCCATTAGGGAACGGACAAATCGTTATTAACGAGACAGATCTGGCTCATATGACGAAGGAGCAAATTTTAGATTGGATCGGCTATGTGCCGCAAGATCATGTGCTATTTTCCCGTACAATTCGCGAAAACATATTATTCGGGAAAGAAGACGCATCAGCCGCTGAAATCGATGAAGCCATACGCTTGGCAGACTTTGAAAAGGATTTGGCGAACTTACCGCTTGGCATCGAAACACTTGTCGGCGAAAAGGGCGTATCGTTATCCGGCGGTCAAAAGCAGCGTGTATCGATTGCACGTGCACTGATTAAAAATCCGGAAATTCTTATTTTGGATGATTCTTTATCCGCAGTGGATGCGAAAACAGAATCGAAAATCATTGAAAATATTCAAACAGAGCGCGCAGGGAAAACGACGATCATTTCTACTCACCGCTTATCGGGTATTCAGCATGCGGATGAGATCATCGTGCTGGATGACGGCTTTATCGTTGAACGTGGTACACATGAAGAGCTTCTACGCTTAGGTGGTTGGTACAAAGAACAGTTTGACCGCCAGCAGCTTGAGGAGGTGGGCCAATGAGTACATCGAAAAGACTGTATGACTACGCCTTAAAATTCAAAAAGCCGATTCTAATCGGATTATTATTATTAACGATCGCTGTTGCAACAGATATCGCAGGACCATTTATCGCAAAATATATTATTGACCATCATATGGAGCCGGGAAATCTTCAGGTGAAGCCAATAGCTGTTTTTCTGTCGATTTTCTTCCTGCTATCGGTGCTGACAGCCGTGTTCCGCTATTCAATGTTTATCTTTTTACAGCGCGGAGCAAACTTTGTCATTCAGCAATTGCGCAAAGACGTGTTTGGCCATATTCAAAAGCTACCAATTGAATACTTCGACAATTTACCGGCCGGAAAAGTCGTTGCCCGTGTAACGAATGATACAGAGGCTCTCCGGAACCTTTACGTAACCGTACTTTCGCAATTTGCGAACAGCTTTATTACCATTGCAGGGGTATATATAGCATTATTCGTTTTAAATTGGAAAATGGCTCTTGTAGCATTATTGCTTATTCCAATCGTCTATGTTTGGATGATTTTATATCGAAAATTCGCTTCACAGTACAATCACGTCATCCGGACGAAAATCGCCGACATCAATGCGATGATCAACGAATCGATTAACGGGATGACAATTATTCAAGCATTCCGCCGCGAAGAGCAGATGAAGCATGAATTCGATGATATGAATGATGAGCATTACAAATACAACCGAAAGCTGTTAATACTGGATTCCGCAACATCGCATAACTTAGTCAATATTTTGCGGCTTGGCATGTTCGCTATATTCGTCTATTACTTCGGTACACAATCAATGACACTCCCTGAAGCGGTGTCAGCAGGTACACTTTATGCATTTGTCGACTATATTACTCGTCTTTTCAACCCAATTACGAATATGGTCAACCAGTTCTCTCAGCTGGAACGGTCGCTTGTAGCCGGTTCCCGCGTATTTGAGCTGCTCGACCAGCAAGGTGAGGAAGTAAGCAAGCAAAGAATCGACCGCTACAAAGGCAATGTCGTATTTGACCATGTTTCATTCGCCTATAAAAATGACGAATATGTTCTTAAAGACATTCACTTTGAAGCAAAGCAGGGCGAAACAATTGCACTTGTCGGCCATACAGGATCAGGGAAGAGTTCGATTATGAATTTGCTGTTCCGCTTCTATGACCCGCAAAAAGGGCGTATTATCATTGATGGCCAAGATATTACGAAACTTCCGCGCCAGGCGATCCGTGAGCATATGGGCATCGTGTTGCAAGATCCGTATTTATTTACCGGAACGATTGCAACGAATGTCAGCTTGAATGATGAGCGTATTTCGCGCGAGGCTGTAGAAAAGGCGCTTGAAGCTGTTGGCGGTGACCGTGTTTTATCGAAATTCGAAAAAGGCATTGATGAACCGGTAATCGAAAAAGGGAGCACCCTTTCATCTGGCCAACGCCAATTAATTTCATTTGCCCGTGCACTCGCATTCGACCCGGCTATTCTCATTTTGGATGAAGCGACATCGAATATCGACTCGGAAACAGAAGAGATTATACAGCACGCAATGGATGTATTGAAAAAAGGACGCACAACCTTCATCATTGCACACCGACTTTCCACTATTAAAAATGCGGATAAAATTTTAGTATTGGACCGCGGTGAAATTGTTGAGCAAGGAAATCACGATGAACTTGTTGCACTTGGCGGGAAATACGAGCTTATGTACCGCCTGCAATCAGGTTCGTTAACATCTTCATAGAAAAGAAAGCGTATAGCCTCCCATATTGAGGGGCTATACGCTTTCATTATTTTTGCAGCTTTTTATTCGGCCAATACGACCATTTGCCAAATACCGTAATGAGTGCCGGCACGAGCAATGGGCGAACGACAAACGTATCAAGCAATACCCCGACAGCCGTTACGATACCGAATTGCACCAGTAGTTGAATCGGCAATGATGCCAGCACTAAAAACGTGCCAGCCAAAATCAGACCTGCAGATGTAATGACCGCACCTGTTGAAGCAATACCGTTTGAAATTGCCTCTTTATGCGATAGTCCGCGCTTACGGTTTTTCCATACATCCGAAATCATGAAGATATTATAGTCATTCCCTAACGCGATAATAAATACGAAGCTGTATAACGGAATCGCACTTGCCATCGCCTCATGCCCTAAGCCGTAATGAATGATCAGCCAGCCGGCACCTAAAGCGGAGAAGAAGGAAACTAAAACAGTCGCCATAATTTGAATAGATGTAATGATGGCACGCAAGTACACTAATAATACGATGAAAATGATAATGATCATCACAGGCTGAATAATGCTTTCATCGCCTGTTTGTACGACTTTCGTATCCAATTGTGCACTCGTCTCGCCACCTACCCAAAATTGACCATCTTCCAGGCCATTTTCCGCCAAGATCGACTTTATATCATCTTTCATTTGCTTGACATCATCCATCGCTTCATTTGAATATGGATTTTTGTCCAAGTCAATTTCGTAAAGCTGAATATTGCTGTTTTTTTCACCTGTACGCATTTCTTTTACTATACCGACATACGGCAGTGCCGCGAGTTGCTCCGTAATATCCAGCTCTGTGCCTTCACTATCCACTAAAAGCTGCACTGGCGCCAATTCGCCTGGTGTAAAGTTTTCTTCTATAATTTTAAACCCTTCGCGCGAAGACATATCTTCAGGGAATGAGGAAATTAAATCATAATTGTATTTAATAGTCGTAGCATTGAATGCCAAACCGATCAAAAACGCTCCTGCAACAACAATGACAAGCCACGGTTTTGATGTGACAAATTCACCAATGACACGCATATAACGGTGATTTGGTTTTCGTTGCTTATACGGTTTGTTTTTCTTTTCCGCATACGCTTTTTCAGCTTCCACTGTACGCGGAACAAAAGGCCAAAATGCCGCACGCCCCAAAATACCGAGAACAGCCGGCAGTAATGTGACAACCGCAAAGCCTGTTATTAGCACGCCAAAGCTAAACGGGACCGCGAAACGCTGAAATGCGCCATAGTCCGCTAAAGCTAATGTCGCCAAACCGATCACCACTGTTAAGCTGCTCATGATGATCGCACCTGTCGATTCACGAACCGCAATAGCTAGCGCTTTAAATTTATTTTCTTCCATTAATAATGTGTCTCGGTAACGGGTAATCATGAATAAACAATAGTCCGTACCCGCGCCAAATAAAAGAACGATCATAATCGATACGGCTTGCGCATCTTTATCAATCCAGCCATTTTCAGCTATAGCCCCTAGTAATGGGCTCACGACTAAATAGGCTATCCCTACAACGATCAAAGGAATAATCGCCAAAATTGGGGAACGGTAAATAATTAGTAAAATGACTAAAATAATGATAACAGTAGCAATCATTAATTGAACGTCCGCTGATTTAAAAAGATTTGTCGCATCAATGGAAATTCCGACCGGTCCTGAGAATCGAGCGTGCAGTCCCTCATCTTCCAAGTTTGTATCATACGGATTTTCGTCAAATTGCGCTTCTGTAAGTTCTTTGATTACCGTTAAATTTTCCTTTAATGCATCTGTTGTTTTCTCTGTAGAGAAGAAGACAGGTGTGACAAGCGCCACACCATTTTCTGATAAAGCACCCATCAATGCTTGGACAGGCATTTCATGGAATGGCGGAATTGTCTCTTGCCCATCTAAAGGATTTTCTTCAAGCTCTTTGTACAACCCTTGAATATTCGTCAAATCCTGTTCTGTAAGCCCGGATTCGTTATACCAAGTAATCAGCAGCGGAATTCCGCTATCCGATGAAAATTCCTCTTCAATAATATCGCCCGCTTGTATCGATGTATATGTTTCAGGGATTTCATCGCCCGCAAAATTTTCTACACTGTTAATTTGCGGGAATATGAGCGCAAATACGACTGCAAATACTATCCATAATGCTGCAACAACCCAGCGCGTCTTTTTCCCGCCCATTACACTTCCCCATTTTTCCAATGGATGTTTTGACATAATACAACCTCCCTTTAAATATTTATTTTCTTTTTAAATGAAAATACCCTTCACACATTATCTATCGCAAAAGATTATACAAACATTGTACAAAAAATGAAAAACATTTGACAAGCAATTTCATTTTCTATTGAATAGGATTTAATAATATATTTTGCTGGGAGGTGCTAAAATTTGGCTAAAGAAATGTATTCCATTCGACAAGTATCAGAAATTACAAACCTTTCTAAACAACAAATACGAAAATGGGAAGACCGTTATCAAATTATTCAGCCCGAAAGATTGGACAATGGTTATCGGATTTATACAGAATATGAAGTGCAGATTTTAATGCAACTGAAAAGCTATATAAATAATGGCATGACTATTAAACAAGCTATAGCACATTATTCGGCGCAAAAAAACTCGCCGGAAGCAAATCCGACGCGTAATTTTCAGAAAGCGCTTATCCAGGCTGGTACGGAAGGCAATGAACATGAAATTTTGCATCTCCTTGAAAAGGCCCATCATAAATTCGGTGTCGAAAAACTTATTAGCGAAATCATTGTGCCATTTTTGCATGAAGTCGGCAAGCTTTGGTGCGATCATGTCTGGGGTGAATATCAGGAAGCTATTTGCAGTCAAACAGTGCGTGATTTTTTAAGCCATATTCGCCGCCGCTTTTTTGTACCGGACGATGCACCACTTGTTTTGGGAAGCTGTCTGCCCGGGGAAAGACACGAAATTCCGATGCAGATTTTGCTCATCCAGTGCATGCTGCGCGGTTACCGAACAATGATGCTCGGCCCTTCGCCTGCACCTGCAGCAATCCAATCCGCCATCATTTTGAAAAAACCGTCCATTGTGCTGCTGACAGGCTCTACTAACATCGCCTTTACTGAATTTGCTCAATCTATTCATACGCTTGAAAAATTCGCACAGGCACATCGGCATATTGCCTTTTTTATCGGCGGGACAGGCACAGAACTCCATTATGGTCAATTCCAATTGAATGCCATGAGATTGGCGCATTCCATTGACGATATACCCTACGCTGATTAATTTGCGATCATTGCTGTTTTTATACAAAAAGCCCGCAGTAAAGTTACCATCCCCTTTACTGCGAGCTTATAATTTTATTTTAAGTTAATTGCATTGTTGTCACACAAGTGCCGTCTTCTTCAAACGTCGTCAAATCTCCTGTTGCGCTTTTCCCATCATAGGACATTTCAATAATGAACGCTTCATTGCGCGGCAGCCATAAATCGATGAAGCCATTTTCCAAAGTCGTCATCGCCTCATCCACTACAACTTCGCCTTTTTCATTTTCAATCAACACATTTATTTCTTTTTGCACTAACTCTCCTTGGCAACCCGTTAAGCTATGGTCTTTGCAAGGGTGTGTTCCCTGAATGTATGGTGCGATCGACACGAAAAACTCGTCCTCCGGCAATGCATATGTAATTTCATTGTCATTCGCATCGGTTACAATTAGTTGTGTCGATGTAATTGAAGCTTTTTCGTCAGTCGTTTTGTTTGCGCTATATTCAGCCACTAGGTTTTTAATATCATCTGCTTGCTGTGGCGTGGCGCTCTTTTCTGTTTCTTCAACATTATTTTTTTCGATTGCTTCACTTACGGTTTCCTTTTCCTCTCCGCAAGCAGCTAAAACCGTCGCCGCAAACAAACTGGCTATAGCTATTTTCCATTTCATCTTATACAGCCCCTTTACTATTTCCCTTTATTGTAATCCAAATGCCCAAGCAATGCTGTGAAGGAAATGAGGCTTTTTTGAGAAATAAAAACTACACAGAAAGTTCAATATTCTGTGTAGCCCCCTTTTAATCTGGTCGATTTTTTCGTTCACTGCCGGAAGTGGATTTTGTATTCGCCTTATTTTTTTCGTCTTTCACTTCATCATTCAGCTCTTCAACCGGTACCGGGTCGACAAATTGCATTTCCTTGTCTTTATCAAAAATGCTTTCCTTCTCGGTATTCAGCAAATCCGGATTGTCGAGCTTTTTATGCTTTAACTTTTCATCCTTCATTTAAAAAGCCTCCCTTTCTAGTAGTCACTGTATTTATTACCCGAAAACTAGAAGGAATACACTTATACCTTCGCAACAACTGGTAGCGCGGTATTTTCTTTTATTTAATGGCCTTCCCCTTTTCCGCAAAAAATCCGCTGCACGGTTTTTCTCGTGCAACGGATCTATTTTTAAGCTTTTACTAATTCACGCGCGTCCACATTGCGGATCATATAATCAAATGCGCCTAAAGCTGCCGTTGCGCCGGAACCCATCGAAATAACGATTTGCTTATAAGCGGCATCTGTGCAATCACCTGCCGCAAATACGCCAGGCAAGTTTGTTGCGCCATGCTTATCTACGATGATTTCCCCATGTGCATTCATTTCTACCGCATCATGAAGGAATTCCGTATTCGGCAACAAGCCAATTTGAATGAATACCCCATGCAGCGCGATATGCTTTTCTTCACCTGTCACCGCATCAGCATATGTTAAGCCATCCACTTTATCACTGCCTGTAATTTCCTTCGTCAAAGCATTTGTAATTACCGTTACGTTATTTAAGCTACGAACGCGTTCCTGCAGCACTTTATCAGCTTTCAACTGCTCGCTGCGCTGAATTAATGTGACATGATTCACAATACCCGCCAAGTCGATTGCCGCTTCAACACCAGAGTTGCCGCCGCCAATTACCGCTACATCTTTCCCTTTGAAAATCGGGCCGTCACAGTGCGGGCAATAGGCGACACCTTTATTTTTGAATTCTTGCTCACCTGGCACATTTAGCTGACGGTAACGGGCTCCTGTAGAAAGGATGACCGTTTTGCCTTTTAATACCGCGCCATTTTCCAATGTAACCTCAATAAAATCTTTTTTCTCTATTTTTGCTGCGCGCTGGGACTTCATCACATCAATATCATAATCCAAGACATGCGCTTCTAAACTTGATACAAACGCCGGACCTTCCGTTGCTTTTGTACCGATAATATTTTCGATCGATAATGTATCATTCACTTGACCACCGAAGCGTTCAGCTACAATACCTGTACGAATTCCTTTACGCGCCGAATAAATAGCTGCCGCCGAACCAGCAGGACCGCCGCCTACTACTAGCACATCAAAAGGTTCTTTATCAGCAAATTCCGAGCCGTCCGATACTTCTCCAAGCTTTGTCAAAATATCTTCCAGCTCCATGCGACCGCCGCCAAAATTTTCGCCGTTCAGGAAAACTGTCGGCACCGCCATAATATCGCGTTCTTTAACTTCATGCTGGAATGCGCCGCCCTCAATCATCGTGTTCGAAATATTCGGATTCAGCACCGCCATAATGTTCAATGCCTGGACAACATCCGGACAGTTATGACATGTTAAGCTAACATATGTTTCAAATTTCATCGGCTGTTTAATCGCTTGAATACGCTTGACAACCGCGGCATCCACTTTCGGTGCACGCCCTGACACTTGTAAAAGAGCCAACACTAATGACGTAAATTCATGTCCAAGCGGCAAGCCCGCAAAAACAATGCCGGAATCTTCCCCTGCTTTATTAATGCTGAAACTTGGTGTACGTTCCAATAATGCATGCTGTACAGTAATGCGCGGGGACATTTTTTCCAGTTCTTCTACTAAATTGAGCATATCTTGTGATGTTTTATCATCTGCAACACTCACTTTAATGACTAAGTCACCTTCAAGCATCGTTAAATATTGCTGCAATTGCGCTTTGATTTGATTATCTAACATTGCATAGCCGCTGCAGGAATGCCAATCATTATTCTTTACATGAATGAATAAATAAATAATGGATCATTCTCTCCGCACTGCAGCAAGCTTTTCACCTCTTTTCATATCGAAATGGAAGATAGGGAGCTTATCTTATTATGTTCTCCAATTAAAAACAGAGCGACAAAATCCAGCCTTAAAAGTTGGTTTTTGCCGCCTGTCAGTTTTATTTATAGCTTAGATTTTACCTACTAAATCTAAGCTTGGTGTTAACGTTTCGCCGCCTTCTTCCCATTTAGCTGGACAAACTTCACCTGGATTGTTGCGTACGTATTGAGCTGCTTTAATTTTGTTCACTAAAATTGAAGCGTCACGGCCGATACCGCCAGCGTTGATTTCAAGTGCTTGTACAACACCATCCGGATCGATGATGAATGTACCGCGCTCTGCTAAACCATCTTCTTCGTTTAATACGTCAAACGCCTTAGAAATTGTATGAGATGGGTCACCAATCATGATGTACTCGATTTTACCGATTGCTTCAGAAGTATCGTGCCATGCTTTGTGAGTGAAGTGTGTATCAGTTGATACAGAGTAAACTTCCACTCCTAAAGATTTTAATGTAGCATATTCGTTTTGCAAATCTTCCAGCTCAGTCGGGCAAACGAATGTGAAGTCTGCTGGGTAGAAGCATACTACTGACCATTGTCCTTTGAAGTTTTCTGAAGTTACGTCGATGAATTCACCTTTTTGAAACGCTTTTGCAGCGAATGGTGCAATTTCTTTACCGATTAATGCCATTTTAAATTTCCTCCTACTATATGTACATTATTAAATAATTATTATAAAATAATTATTATTACCATCTAAAATTATCTTACATCCACTATATTTCGTCAACCATCTTCCATAAATATTACGAGGTTTTCTTTCAAAAAAGGCGGATTGGTGGCATATAACACACCCACCGAA
Source organism: Solibacillus silvestris (assembly GCF_051967575.1). Taxonomy (NCBI): domain Bacteria; kingdom Bacillati; phylum Bacillota; class Bacilli; order Caryophanales; family Caryophanaceae; genus Solibacillus; species Solibacillus silvestris. Next base: position 50,758 of record NZ_JBQCJW010000009.1, on the reverse strand, counting down.
AACGCAGAAGCCCACATAAATCGTATTTCAATATCGATATATCGTTCTTTAACCATAATTATCGTCACTTAAAAAAGGGCACAGAAAATGATATCCCGATAGAAAAGAATCAATTCCCCATCATTGTGATTTTTTCGATATTATTTTAGTTATTCTCGTTTAACATATCGTTTCTTCCTTATAAATGAGAAAAATTGGTCAATCGCTTCCGACGGCGGCAATTTATCCGTTTTTTACAAAAAAGGTCTATGCGGCAAGCTTTCACTTTTCGCATAGACCTTTTATCCATATTAATTTGTAAATGATAATACTGCGTTTTTGTATTGCGCCAAAATTGCCGCTGCTTCGTTTTTCGTCGTATATTCAAACATACGAATATCGTTTGGATTGTTAAATACTGTCACTACCCACATTGTATTTCTCCCCTTTACTAAATTTAGTTTGTGTATGATAATACTGCATTTGTATATTTTTTCAATTGTGTTGTTGCTTCATTTTTCGTCGCATATTCGAACATACGAATATCATTTGCATTGTTAAATACCGTCACTACCCACATGTTTCATTTCTCCTTTTTTATAAAGCTGTATAATCAATAGCCTGAAACCCAATGACCTCCGCAAATTGTTATATAACACTTTGCTTAATCCTTATTGTACTCCGATTTTTTTAAAAAGGAAGTGCAGCACACAGCTTTTCACAATGTATTCATAATTGAAGCGCTTTCTTTGAATACTTTGTGACATAGCGTTTTTTCATGTTTAAAATGCGAATTAGCAGAATATACATTAAGCCAGCTAGCCCTGTTATATTACAGGTAAATATTACTTTTATGAGAATTTACTTTAATTATTTCTCTATGATTAGCGTATTACAGGAAATTAAGCGGCTGTTAAGTTGGAGCAAAAATAACCGCATGCTACTGCAGATTCAGCTCCTTCGCATGAACAAACACGCTAATACGTCCATTCAACTTCGACAGACGAAGTAAATGGAATTCCCGAAGAAGTCTAGGCGTATTTTAAGCGATGCGGCAAGACGGGAATAAGACGCTGACTTCCGCAAACGGGGTGAAGGGGGAGTGCTATTGCCGGTTGGAAGATCGGCTTAAATGCACTTTTAATAATAGGCGGATAAATTCCCCTTATTTGGGAACCGAAACAAAAAGTAGCCTAAATAGACGGATAAATTCCGTCTATTGATCCGAAAAACATGAAAATGAAGGATTTTTATTTGGATAACCGGAAAAACTCCCCTTATTTCCCCCAAAACGAGCCCCATTGCGCAAATATGCGGAAAATCTCCGTTTATTTTACTTTCCTCATCACTTAATTAAGAGCCAAAAACTTTAGCGGAAAAAAATAAATTTTGCTCAAACGAGACGGGGGATCTTATTGAATAAATAAACATTTCACCGGTTTTGCACGGAGGAATCTAATGGTGCGAGGAGTTGGCGCGGTTTGGCTGGACGAGGATAATACTTTCTCGCAAAGCTGGCCACAATGCCAAAATCTATAATTTCCTACACAACAAAAAAGATTGTATGAAATGATTCCATACAACCCCTTTTTCATTGCGCCCTTCGGTTGATAAAGCCCATCGCTGTATTTGTCCAACGCTCCACTTCCGCTTGTCGCTGCGGATCGTCTGTTGCTTTCTTCATCACTGTTAAAGCCGCAGCATGCGAAACATCGCTTACTTGATTTAATGCGGCGCCCGTATTTTTCACTGATTGAATAACGGTTTGGACCGACTGCTTTTTAAATTCAATGTCCGCTTTCATTTGATCTACCGTAGCCGCCAAATGTGTTGTTTCAGTTTGAATTTGGCTCAGTTGTTTTTGTATTCTTTCAGCATGCGCCATCAGCAGTGTGACGATTTTTTTAATGGGTCCGATAACAGCCGCTATACAGCCTATTAGCACAACAACGGCCATCACTAATATAACAACAGAAGCTAAAAGCCATATATTCACAAACATGCCTCCTTCTCATTTACCTTTATTTTAATACATATACCCAACTCGAGGCTAACTATACACGGGAATTTCCCTTAAAAAAGGAAAAGTGCGTTAAAAGTCGTTCCCCTTTTAACACACTTGATTTTTATAAATAGCGTCGAGCGCCGGAATAGTTCTTTTTGTACACACCATTATTCATCGATTCGATTTTTACTTTGGATGCGTAGTGCGGGGCATGCAGCATTTTGCCGTCGCCCACATAAAGCCCGACATGATACACTTTCCCTTTGCCGCCATTATAAGCGAAGAAAACAAGATCCCCCGGCTTTAAATCCTTCTTTGCGACCGCTTTTCCGCCTGTCGCCTGATAAAAAGAATCACGCGGAATCATAATGCCGTGTGTTCTGAACACTGCATATAAAATCCCCGAGCAATCATACCCCCATGAAGAAGTCCCTGCCCATAAATACGGTAAATCCAAATAGCGTTTTGCTTCTTTAACAATCGTTGAAGCGCTTGGTTTCGGAATTTTGCTGTATGTACTATACGATTTTGCATCGCTTTTCTTTAATAGTTTCATACCGTCGCTCGGTGTATCTACGTAATAATATTTCGCATCCTCATCGATGACAGGCAAAATCGTTGCATAGCTAATTTGCAGGAATTTCGTTTTTGCGTCTTCTTCAAGAAGATGAGCTTTCTGTGAAGTAATGATGGCGATTGCACAGTCATCATAATTTTTATTCGTTGCGGCAATATGGGATTGTGGTACCCAGCCAGGATAGCCTGCCTTTAAATACGGCACATACTGGTCCTTTGCTGCAACACGCTGCCATTTGCCTTTCGTTTCAAGCAAAGATACTTCATCACCGTACAATGCCTGTGTATCTGTACGGCCAACTAGCCATTTCTTCTGAGACAAGCTTAATGATGAAATCCACTTTTGCAGCTCCACCGGGTTTGTTGTGGAAAGATGATCGACAGCACGCGCCTGATTTGATTTATTCCATAAGTTTGTTACAGCCACATCCACGACATACCGTTTTTTGCCCGTCTCTTTGGCACAGCTTGCAAAAACTTGCTGCTCCGGCTCTGTAGGGCGTAATGAAGGCTCGATAATCCTTGCAACATACGATGCGAAATTGCCGCGTTTCATCATTTCATTCGGATTAAACTTTTCATTTTTCGCCGGTATGATAATTTGATTTGCTACAAGCGCTTGAATCGCACTATATGCACTATGATTTTTTGAAATATCCGCGTATGATGTCGCCGATTGCCCTGTCAGCTCGTAAGCATGCACAACAATTTTCACCGCCTGTGCGCGTGTCAGCTTTGCATCCGGATTAAACTTGCCTTCATATCCAGTCATAATTCCCAGCTCTGTAATCGCTGCAACGATAGGCATACGAGGGTCATCTCCCGCGATATCTTCATATGTAGGAATTGCACTTACTTCTGGATCAATTTGCAATACGCGAACGATCAACTCCGCCGCTTCATACCTTGTTATCGCATCATCCACGCGAAACGGCTCGCCCGGTGTTATTGTAATTCCGCCAAAATCGCTTAATACTGTAAGCTCTTCATTTAATTTCGAGCCGTTTTCCACATCCGGAAATGTTTGGGCATAGCCGGCATTTGCAGCCGCGATAAGCATGAAACCAATTATGCCGATTTGAAATAGAATTTTTCGGATCATACACTCACTCCCAGTCATCATTTTTGTCATAAAGCTTTTGAATATAGATTTCGAAAAACCTGCTTTTGTCCATACCCTCTCTTTTTAAATATAATAGTATTTCTTGTAAGTTTTTTCTATGCAATTTCGGAATATTTTCAATTTATATAAATTTTTATCATTTCGTATTGATAAATCACATGAAATTTAGGTCTAAAGTTTTCACGTGGAACATATAATAATTGTTTTATACAAATATACGATATTTTTCTCTTACCCGTTAATTTTTCTCGTAAATGCTACAGCGTTATTTAAATATATTTACATTTTCCGAAAGTTTTTATTGTATGTAACGTTACGTCAGCTTTTATACTACATAAAAGGAGTGAAAAAAATGTATTCAATCGGAGAGTTTTCCAAAAAGACAGGAATTACGATTCGGACATTGCGTTATTACGGGGAGAAGGGCCTGCTAATGCCTGCATATATTTCTGATGGGGGCCAGCGTTATTACAATGATGATAATATTATTACCGTCCAAAAAATCGTGACTTTCAAATATCTCGATTATTCTTTGGAGCATATTGGCGAGCTGCTGAAAAAAGACGATTCTTTGCTGCAGTCCCTTGAACATCAAAAGCTCCAATTGCAAAAAAAGAAAAAACAGCTGGACCAAATGATTTCAACAATCGACACAGCGATACATATTCACCAGCAAAGCGCGACTGTCGACCCTACAACATTATTGCTCGTAATCCATAGTTTACTGACAGAGGATGCCCAAAAAGACTATTTAAAGCAATATGTTCCCGAACAGCTGATTGACTGTATGTACAGCTATTTAGATATGAATTTTATCGAAATCAACCGTCGCTATATCGAGAGCCTGCATGAAATAAAACAAGCATTCATCAACCCTCCCAGCGACACTGCACTAGCAGAAATATTCAAGCGGCTATTCAATATTATTCCGCTGGATTTGGCGCAAAGTTTAGCACAGGAGTTTGGAAAGCATGCAAATATTGAACTTGATAACTGGCTATTTTCCATACCTCTTACCGCAGACGAAGAAAATTGGCTAATCGAGCAAGTAGAACGTTTAAAAATATTGGAGGAGATAATTACATGAACGGGCAGCTGAGACAATTATGGTCACTCGTAAAAAAAAGTGAATTCCCTAAAAAGCTTGTCATTATAGTTTTTGCATTAAGTATCGTTGAAACACTCGCTTCACTGGCAGTGCCGTTATTTACGATGAATATGATCAATGATTTTTCGAGTTCGGGTTTTGCATGGACAGCTGTGACCGCTGTTGCCGTCATTCTGGTCATTCAAGCCATTTTGAGCGGACTCACATATTTTTTAATGCGCATGCTCGGGGAACGTATTGTCGCGAATTTGCGCAATACGCTTTGGCAGCATATTCTGCATCTGAAAACACCGTATTTTGATGCACATGAATCTGGCGAAACGATGAGTCGCATCACACAGGATACGAGTGTCGTAAAAGAATTGGTGACCGATCATCTCGTGAGCTTTGTGTCCGGTATTTTTTCGATTATCGGGGCAATTGCGATTTTACTATGGATTGATTGGAAAATGACATTGCTGATGCTGGTCGCTGTGCCTCTTGCGATTGCTGTCACATTGCCGCTTGGGCAAAGAATGCATAAAATCGCAAAAGCCAACCAGGATGAACTTGCTTCCTTTAGCGGGCATCTCGGCAGGGTATTATCAAATATCCGGCTCGTAAAATCGTCGCAAACCGAGCATCTGGAAAAGGAACGCGGGGAAAATCGCATTGAACAGCTTTATCGATTTGGTTTGAAGGAGGCTAAAATTCTCGCTATTTTATCCCCGATTATGACGCTCATTATGATGATCGTCCTTATTCTGTTGTTTGGCTATGGCGGTACCCAAGTTTCCTCTGGCGCCATTTCTTCAGGAGAGCTTGTCGCGATCATGATTTATTTAGTGCAAATTATTATTCCATTCACTCAAATGGCGACGTTTTTTACAGCACTGCAAAAAGCGCTTGGAGCAACGGAACGGATACAGGCGATTATTTCACAGTCTGCCGAAAAGATAGCGGGCTCTGCTATTCCAGCGACCGCAAAAGCCATTTCATTTCATAATGTGAAGTTCCGATATGCGGAGCAGCCAATTTTAAAAGGAATGAACTTTCTAATCCCCGCGGGTAAGACGACCGCATTTGTAAGCAGCAGCGGCGGGGGAAAAACGACGATGTTTTCTTTAATCGAGCGTTTTTACGATGTGACGGAAGGCGACATTTTATATGGAGAGACGAATATTGAGCAATACAATCTATATGAATGGCGGAAGCTGTTCGGCTATGTGACACAGGATGCTCCGCTCATGAACGGTACGATTCGCGAAAATGTGCTGTATGGGCAAAACGAAGCTACGGAAAAACAAGTATTGGAAGCATTGCGTGCAGCTTATGCATACGATTTTGTGATGGCACTTGAACAAGGGCTCGATACGGAAGTCGGGGAAGGCGGCATTAAATTATCGGGCGGCCAAAAACAGCGCATTGCCATAGCGCGGGCGATTTTACGCGACCCCCAAATATTGTTGCTCGATGAGGCGACATCCAATTTAGACAATGAATCGGAGCGTGAAGTACAGCTCGCCTTGCAAGCTCTCATGCAAAACCGAACGACTGTCATTATCGCACACCGCCTTTCAACGATTACAAATGCGGACCAGATTCTGCTCTTCGAAAACGGCCAGCTTTCAGGCGCAGGCACACATGAAGAACTTATCACCGGACATTCTTATTACAAGCAGCTATGGTCAAAAATGCAAATGCTGTAGTTTTTAGATTGAGGGATGACCCGCTTGAATTTACATCCCTCTTTTTTTAGAACAAAAACGCTAAAGTGCCCGTTCAACTCCGAGGGGCATAGGAGGACCCGACGCAAAAGTAAACGTTCCGCCACTTTTGCAGAAAGCACTGAAAATCTGTTTTCTTTATTAAGGGCTTCCACTTCCATTAACAGTGTTTACTGGCGCAAAAATCGATTCCGTTTCTTCAGGAAATGTATCTATATTTTTTATTCGGCAGATGAAAATAGCCGGTGAAATCTTGACACAGTTTAAGCAAAGCGCCAAAACGGTAAAAGAGGCTGGCTTACGCAACTGGGATGAAGGAGGTACGCTAATAGCTATTGGGAGATCAGTTGAAGTACCCGCACTCATAAATAGCCGGAAAAATTCCCCTTATTTAGAAAATGGAATAAAAAAACGCCTATATAGACGGAGAAATTCCGCCTATTGATCCGAAAAACATGAAAAGTGAGTATTTTTCTTGGCTTAGCCGGAAAAACTCCGCTTATTCCACCCGAAACGAGCTCCATTGCACAAATAAGCGGAAAATCTCCGTTTATTTTTTTCCCTCACCACTTAATTAAGAGCCTGAATCTCTCTCAGCGAAACATGAATTTTGTTCCATAGGAGACAGGCTTTTATTAAAATTGAAATAGCCGTAGTTTTTCAGTGCCCTTCTTTTGCACGGAAGAGGCTAATGTTGCGAGGAATTGGCGCACGCGGTTTGCCTGGACGGGGACAACACCTTTTTGTAAAGTTATCTGCAACGCCAAAATCTATCGTTTCCTTAACAACGAAAAAAGCCTTGCAAAATCGCTAGGCTTTCATCTGGACGAACTCTATATTTTTACATAGCTTTTTCAGTAAATCCAGCACTTCGTTCAATTTACCGACTTCATCTTTTTCCACCATAAAGGCATTTTCATCGTGCTGGGCTACATATGTGCTGCTTGGATACGGGGCATTTTCCTGCGTAATAATGCGGATATATCCGAATGTCATGCCCGCTTCCTTATATTCCACCCGCAAAACCTCTTTATAGGGAATTTTCTTCATACGGGGCTTTGCTTTTTTTATAAACCAAAATTTCTCGCCTGCATAGTCAATCGTTATTTCTGTTTGGTCAAGTGTTACTTTATAGCCGCCAAATAGTTTAAAGCTATACGTTTTCATCGTTAACTACTCCATTTCAACTTTCATTGCCTTTATTATACGGATTTTCACGATGAAATTCTAATTTCCGCAATGACTACTGGGCTAAACTGTCCTCCACCGTTATTTTCCCGTTGCTTGTCTTCAATTGAATCATATGCTCCTTTGTGCCATGTGCATAACGCGCGGCCTTTTCATTGTATATGGATACAGACCCCCATGCCGTCCAAGTTTCAATCTCGACGTTTTGCAGCTTTCCTTCTGTGCTCAATAAAATTTGGCCATTATCCGATGCAAAATTCAATGGATATTGAACGGTTTTCAACTGTGCAATGATGCGGCCATTCCGCGATTTGGCATTGATTTCCCCTTCAGCATCCTTCAGTTCTATACGGCCGTTATCCGAATCCAGTTGAAGCTCGCGGCCAATGACATTTTCCACAATAATTCGGCCGTTGCTCGAGCTTGCCTTCACATTTTCGATCTTTGTTTCCGCAAGAACAACACGTCCGTTATCTGAATGGGCATCGAGCAATTGCCCTTCAATATGGTCTGTTAAAATGCGGCCATTATCAGATTTCAAGTAAAACTGCTGTGCAAATGTTTCCGATACTTTAATACGTCCATTATCATTGCTGATCGTAATCTTTTCATATTGTTTCTTTGGCAGGTAAACGACGGCATCGATCGTATTGATTGAGCCGATAATCGTAATGAACCAAAAACGGCGAATTTGCTCTTGGCGCTTTATATCAATGAAAAGCGTATCATTTTTAATATGCATGGACACTTCCGTTAAGTCGTCTTTGTCTTTTGCTTCGATCATTGCCTCATTCGCATCTGTCGGAACAATTAATACATTCACACCGTCTGCCTCGACTTTTACATTGCGATACGGAATGGCTTCATCATTTTTCATAATAGCGACCTTCTCCGCAAAATCTTCTTCGTCATACGATGCAAGCAATTCTGCGGCCAGTTCCTTGATGTCTCCGAAAGAATGTACGATTTCTTCCGTTGTTTTCCCTTCTGCGCGGCCATTTTCAAAGTACTCTTCAAAGTCTCGGCGAATGTCTTCACGCTCCTGCAGCTGCAATCTCTCTAAATGGTGATCAAGTAAATCCAAAAATTGTTGTTCGTTCATTTTTATTCGCTCCCTTGAATTAAAGTATTTACACCTGAAATAAAACTTTCCCATTCATCACGTAAGCTGTTGAGCTGTTCGATGCCTTGCTCGGTAATCTGATAATACTTGCGCGGCGGTCCTTCTGTCGATTCCATTAAATATGTTGTAAAGAGGCCATCTTTCGTCAGCCTGCGCAATAACGGATATACCGCGCCTTCCGATATCTCGATTTGTGTGGAAATCGCCTGCACGAGCTCATAACCATACATATCCTTCTTTTCCAATAGCGCAAGCACACATAAGTTCAGCACACCTTTTTTAAATTGAGGATTCATTATTTCACCCCACTACTATTTTATATACAATAGTGTATCAAACACTATTGTCCATTGCAAGGTAGTATTCTAAAAGTAATTGTGCTAAGCGGCCAACTTAGCACAATATTCGTCAATGCCTTCTGCGCACCTTTTCGTTAGAGAACTGGATTGCTGTCCACATAAGCGTCGCAATCAACAACAATTCAAAGCTATTTGTAATGGCGTCGCTGCCTATATCGATTGGCACTGCACTGCCGAACGTCATGATAAATGTACCGGCAAGCATCCACCACCACTTTCTTTTCCAAATGAGCATAATTCCAGCAATTAATAATGCGGCAAGAACGAGCAAGATCATTGGCGGCGGTCCAGATGCAGCATCGGTTGCACTGTAGCTAAGCACTCCATATGCTTGCTGTGGTACCAACTCTAAACCACTTAGCTCTATGAAATATTCCACAATCATTGCGGCAATCCATAAAGCGCCGAATAAAAACCCTATCCATTTTTTATACGCGAACCGGATATTCGCTTCCCGCATAATGAATAACGAGAAGATGACCAAGAGTGGGGTAAACAAAGCGTGTAACCAGAAACGCCCATAGCTGAAACTTTCCAATAAATCCCCTTCACCGATGACATGTCCTAAAGCTAAAATCGCATTATCATATATAAGCGCAATGACTACTAAAAATAAAATGGCTGATGCCGTTTTCCCGTGTTTTGCGATTCCCCATATTAAAATTGCAATATAAGCGAGAGCGAAAAATCCAAAAATATACGAATCCATCCAATTCCCTTCCTTCTTTCTTTTTATTCTTTACCCAATTGTTGTCTTTCAAAATATTTCCCGATTAAAAATGGCAAAAAGCGGGAAACGTTTTCTAAATCAAGCAAGGAGGATTTTTACATGGAATTGCACAACGGCTTATTATTTTGGCCCACTACACTTGTAAAAAAACAACATACAAATCCTGAAATTAAACCATATTACGATACAATTATTATTGGGGCCGGCATAAGCGGCATATTGACAGCGAAAGCATTGATGGATGAAGGTTTAACAGTGGCTATTTTAGAGCGGAATGAACTTGGCTCCGGCAGCACTTCTGCCAACACGGGACTGCTTCAATATTCAAATGACATCCAATTGCATGAGTTATGCGACTTGATCGGTGAAGACGATGCAGTCCGTTTTTACAAACTTTGCTATAAAGCAGTCGATCAGTTAGAGGAAATTGCGCTTTCTCTGCAAGATCAGGCGCATTTTATTCGACGTCCAAGCATTTGCTATGCAAGCGAGAAAAGCGATGTGAAAAAGCTGGAAAAGGAATGTGAAATATTAGTAAAGCACGGTTTCCCTGCTGAGTTTTGGAATGAGCTCATTGTAGAAAAACGTCTGCCATTCGAAGCTCCGGGGGCGCTGTACACGAGTAGCGATGCGGAAATCAACCCTTATAAATTTGTCGTAGCATTGGCGGAGCAGCTCATATCGAGGGGGCTTGATTTATTCGAAAATACGTATGCGAACATTATTGAAGACGAAGGTACACATATTATATTGCGTACAATGAACGGTGATTTTAAAGCATCTCGGATTGTGTATACGACCGGCTATGAACGCCTGCCTTACGGAAAGATGAAAGGCGCCGATATTAAACGTTCCTATGCAATCGTGACTGAGCAAAAGCCGGGCTATGATGGCTGGTATGAAAATGCGCTTATTTGGGAAACCGCCCGGCCTTATTTATATATGCGAAAAACGGTCGATCAGCGGATCATTATTGGCGGGCTGGATGAAAAGAAAGCAAAGCCTGCTGAAAATGGACCGAAAATCAATATAATGGCCGATATGCTGCTCGACAGGCTTCATAAATTATTGCCCGGGGAAACATTCCATGCCCCGTATAAATATTGCGCATCTTTTGGAGAGTCATTGGACCAGCTTCCATTTATCGGGCAGCATCCAAAACAGCCAAATCACTTCTATTTACTCGGCTTTGGGGGCAATGGCACTGTTTACAGTATGCTCGGCTCACAAATTATTGCCGATTTAATCATGGATCGCCCTAATGACGATGCCCGTATCGTTTCATTGAACCGAAAATACGGACTTAAATAAATCAAAGGCGAATATTCAAGCATTGGCTATCTATGAATATAGTACAGAAAAATTTCCATTTGGTATTCCAACTGTCCCCATATAAAATAGAAAGAGAAGGTGATGGAAAGGAGCATTGCAATGATTTTTAAGTCAAAAGTGGATATTTGGATGGGGGCCATTTTCATTGCCGTACCGCTTGCGATGATTTATGGCGTCATTACCGAGCCGGATGCTATTTTGATGCTTATAACGGCACTTATTATTGTACTATTTGCCACGTTGTTTTTCGGCACCAAATATATCATTGAAGACAAGGTTTTAATTATTTATGGAGGAATTTTCAAAAAGCGCATTCCTATTGAGCAAATTCGAAGCTTGCGTCCATCGAAAAATCCGTTTTCTGCGCCTGCCCTTTCATTGGACCGCATCGAAATCACTTTTGATGATCCATATTCAGGAATTACTCTTGTTTCTCCTAAAGATAAAGAAGCCTTCGTAAAGAAATTGCTCGAAGTAAATCCGAATATTAAGCTCGTTTCTTAAAACAAAAGCCGCGCATATTAAAAAAATCAATATGCGCGGTTAATCTATTCTACATATATTCCCTTTTCTACTAAACGTTTCGTAAAATCCTCAACATTCAATGGGCGGCTGTAATAATAGCCTTGAACAAAATCACAGTTAAATCCGCGCAGCAATTGTATGTCCTCGTACTCCTCGACGCCTTCTGCTACTATCTTTAAGCTAAGCGCGCGGGCCAGTGTAATAATGGCTGAAACCATTGCTACATCTGCGCTGTTTTTATACATTTCATGAATGAAGGAACGGTCGATTTTCAATGCATCTATCGGGAATTTCTTCAAATAGCTAAGCGATGAATAGCCTGTACCGAAATCGTCAATAGCCAATGTAATATTCATTTCTTTCAGCTGCTTGATCGTGCTTAGCAAATCCGAGTTTTGATCCAAAAAACTCATTTCGGTAATTTCAATTTCCAGGGCGCATGGCGAAATATCATGAAGCTGCAAAATCATATTCAATCGCTCAATGAAATTATCCGCTTTTAAATGACTCGGCGAAATATTAACCGCCACACGCAAATTCAGATTGAATTGTTCATTCCATTCCATCACTTGGAGTCCAGCCTGTGCGATCACCCATTCGCTGATATCACTTAACAGGCCGAATTCCTCAGCAAACGGAATGAATTGATCTGGCGGAACAAAACCGAGTTCGTCATCAAACCACCGAATTAGCGCTTCCATACCATCGATTTCGTTCGTGCGCAAATTCACTTTCGGTTGATAATACAGCTCAAATGCCTGATTTTTTATCGCATGATGCAATCTTGTCTCCAATGTAAGCATTTGGTTATGCGAAAATCGTTGTTGCTTTCTGTAAATCACAAAACCTTTATGATTGCTCTTTTTTGCTTCATACATAGCAATATCCGCATATTTCAAAACATCTTGCGCTGATTGGCCATGTTCCGGATAATTCACCGCCCCAACACTGATGGATGCATAAAATGTGTGGTCATTTAAATGAAATTGGCGTTTGAACTGGGCCTGCAAATCAAGTGCAGCCTTTTCCAGCAATGCCGGTTTTTTTAAAATGCAAATAAATTCATCGCCGCTCAAGCGGTAAAAAGTCATAAAAGGATTGTTTAAAGTTTTCATCCGCTCTGCAATTTCAACTAAAAACATATCACCTACATGATGTCCTAAACCATCATTTATATTTTTAAAGCGATTCACATCAAATAGCATTAGTGCAAATGGATGCTGCTCGATCTCGATTAACGTTTTTAAATCTTTCATCAACTGTCGCCGATTAGGCAGCCCTGTCAAATCATCATGGTGGGCGATATGAATCATTTCCCCAATATTTTTTTGGGCAGTAATATCTGTCCGGATTGAAATGTATTGGTAAGGTTTCCCCCTGCTATTCAGAAATGGGACAATCGTCGTTTGAACCCAATAGGACGAGCCATCCTTCGCACAGTTGCAAATTTCACCCTGCCATGTTTTCCCCGAGCCAATCATTCGCCACATTTCCTTGAAGAATGTTTTCGGATGATAGCCGGAGTTTAAAAGTCGGTGATCTTGGCCGATTAGTTCATCGCGCTCATATTTAGAAATTTCACAAAAGCGGTCATTTACCATCGTAATTACGCCTCGCTGATCTGTAACGGCCAAAATGGAGGATTCGTCTAATGCAACTTTTATATTTTGCAGTTCTTCTACAGTAAGTTGCATTGAACCTAGTACATTTGTATCTTCTGCTTTGAACATCTCTCCACCCCACTTTTAGTCTTATGATTCTTTTCTAACATATCCATACTTTTAGCATCTCTTTAATCCATTATTATAGTTCTAAATAAATAATTTTAATAGCTCCCTTTGGATAGAATCGGCATAATCCCATAATTTTTTACCTTTTACAAATATTTTCGCAAATTGTTATAAATATGTTTTCCACTCATTCTCTATCCACTTAAAGGGATGAAGATTTGAGCGCGAATTAAAAAGAGAACCATCACAATTAGGATGACTCTCTTCGGGATAGCTGATATTCAGCCACTTAATTGTGTCAGGTATACAGGTGGGGGCTTTTGCTGAAAAAGTTAAAAGTAGCATTCAACCATATTTGCCCTTTTAATCTGATTGAAATTTCGCAAAAACGGTCACATCATACGCCTTTCCATTTTGATGCATATATTTTTTCAACACGCCTTCTTTTTCAAACCCTTGTCTCAGCAGCAATTGAATTGAAGCGTTATTTTCAATAAAAACAATCGCTCCAATCCGGTTTAGCAGCATTTGTTGAAAGCCATAGTTTACGATTTCGGCAACCGCTTCCGACGCATAGCCAGCTCCCCAACTATCCGGATGAAGATCGTAGCCAATTTCTGCGCGTTTATGCATCGGGGACCACGAGTTAAAGCCAATCGTCCCAATTAAGCCCTTTTCATCTTTGCGCTCAATTCCCCAGCGCACCCCTCGCTGATTTTGAAAGTTTGCGGAAAAATTTTCAACTAAATTTTCCGCCTGCTGTAATTGATTGAACGAAGCCAGTCCATAATGTTCTGTTACATCATCATTGGAAAATATGCTATAGATTTGATGCACATCTTTATCCGTAATTTCTCTTAATATTAATCTTTCCGTTTCAAGTGCTGGAAAAATGACAATCCCCCCTATTTTATAGACGATTCAATTTATTGGAACTTCACTAATATTTTACTCAATTTTCTGATAAAATGATATTAACTTCATATAGAAAGGAATGATTCGAATGAAAAATAAATTAAAGGTGATTGGAAAGTAAAAGTTTATGACTCTTTTCAGTCACAGCCGTTCATAAATTACAATTGAAAAGAGGAACAAGATGTATACAGATCAAGAATTAACAATCCGCCCCATTACAGAAAATGATATGGAGCGCTTATGGGAGCTTATTTATAAAGATGAACAGCCTGAATGGAAAAAATGGGATGCCCCGTATTATCCGCACAAAGCAATGCCGTACGAGAGCTTCATTCAAGCCGAACAGGACTGGATTGGCGATGAAAGCTATTGGGTCATTGAAGTGGCTGGGGTTGTCCGCGGCATCATTTCCTACTATTGGGAGCACGAGCCGTCAAAATGGCTTGAAATCGGCATTGTCCTTCATGAAGCCGGCTCTTGGGGCAGAGGCATCGGCACACGCGCATTGAAATTATGGATTGCTCATCTATTCCGGACAATGCCGCTCGTACGTGTCGGTTTTACTACATGGTCAGGCAATGAACGCATGATCCGTGTCGGTGAAAAGCTCGGCATGCAAATGGAAGCAAGAATCCGCAAAGTGCGCTACTATGACGGGCATTATTATGATTCGATCCGCATGGGCATTTTACGGGAAGAGTGGGACGCATTACAATAATTGATTTTAGGGGTGGATGAAATGGTTATTACAGAAAAACTGCAGGCAAATTTTAATGAAATGGTCGATGTGAGAAGACATTTGCATATGTATCCCGAGCTTTCTTTCAAAGAAGTGAACACACCGAAGCTCATTGCCGAAAAACTTGTCTCTTACGGTATTGACGTTAAAGAAAATGTCGCCGGTAATGGTGTTGTCGGTTATTTGAACGGCGCCTTTGACGGGCCGACAATTGCATTTCGCGCAGACTTCGATGCATTGCCGATTCAAGACGAAAAAGATGTGCCCTACAAATCGAAAATTGATGGAGTAAGCCATGCTTGCGGGCATGACATTCATACTGCTGCATTGCTTGGTTTAGCGAAAGCACTTGCCGATGTGCGCGAAATGCTGCACGGGAATATTGTATTCATTCATCAGTTTGCAGAGGAAGTCGTTCCTGGCGGGGCAAAAGCGATGGTGGAAGCAGGTTGTTTAGATGGTGTCGATTATGTGTATGGTTCACATGTTTCTTCATGGAGCGAGCTTGGCACTGTGCTGTTTTGCGAAGGCTATTCAATGGCAGCCGCGGACTTCTTCGAGCTGACGATTCAAGGAAAAGGCGGTCATGGCGCATCTCCGCATCAAACGGTTGACCCGATTGTCGCAGCAGCCCAATTCGTATTTGGTGTGCAGCCGATTGTAAGCCGCAATACCGACCCGATTGAATCAGCCGTTATTACAATCGGCAAAATCGAAAGCGGCACGGTCGGCAATGTTATTCCTGATAAAGCATATTTGACAGGTACCGTTCGTACATTCAATCCGGATGTACGTGATATGGTAGAACAAAAATTGGAGAATTTATGCAGAGCAATCGAAATTCAATACGATGCAAAACTCGATTTCCGCTATACACGCGGCTATGATGCCGTTTACAATCATCCAACTGAAACAGCCGCCCTCCGTGAAGCCGTTTCGATTAATTTGCCGGAGCTTCAAGTAGCGAATGTGCCGCCTCGTATGGGCGCTGAAGATTTCACGTACTATTTGCAGGAAAAGCCGGGCACTTTCTTCTTCGTTGGCGGCGGTAATCCTGAAATCGATGCAACATACCCCCATCACCATCCAAAGTTTAATGTTGATGAACAATCAATGCTGCATATTGGCGATGTATTTTTAGAAGCACTTAAATTGCATGGGGTAGTAAAGTAAATATTTGTGCAGGGACTTAGCTGATGGCGCTGAAAAGATGAAACTAAGGCCCTTTCTCGAACTAGATTAAATTCATGTTTTACTGATAAAGATTCTGGCTCTCAATTAAGTGATGAGGGAAATAAGCGGAGGTTTTCCGCTTATTTATGCAAGAGAGCTCGTTTCGGAGGAAATAAGGGGAATTTTTCCGTCTATTTATTCGCGTTGGCAATTAAATTGATCTGCCACCGATAATGGCTGGCGTATAAAATATAAAAACACATTTCTTGAAGAAACGAGCCCGATTGTTGTGCTAGTAAAAACCTGTTAATTGAAATGGAAGTTCTGAATATAAATTACAGATTTTCGGTGCTTTCAATCTATGTACAGCATTTTTTAATCGATACTCGCTGATTTTGCATAAAGGAGATTGTAACTTATGAAGCATCTAAAAATAATCGCAATACTTTTCATTACTGTTATTGCCATTTTCCTTTTTGCGAATAGTGGTCGCCCCAATGTTTCGGTTAAAGCGGACGACAAAAGGGTGACAGTGCTGGAAAGTTCCTACTGCTGGAATGAAATTTGGCGCCAGCAATGTGTCGACTACATCCTGCCCCCTGAACAGATAAAGGAAAAAGAAGTAATCCCTACTGTTGTCGCTCCCCAAAGCAATATTGAAATCAAATTCAATAAAGAACCTATTGAAGAGATTTATGTATCGGTATGGAATAATGAGCAGCTAGGTGAAATTGAAATTACCGACAATACAATTACCGCACCAGAAGAAAGCGGCATTTATATTTACGCTGTATCCGGCCGATGGAGCAAAGGAAGCGCTTCTTATGTGTTTAGTGTAGAGGTAGAGACGGAATAAGTTTTTTGAAGCAGATCATGAAAGCTCGTCAATCCTCCTTCCCTCTCTTGTCTGCTTGGACGAGAATTTATATATGCACATCGTAAATCAAAATTTTTCAGAAATTATTTTTACATCCTTAAATGTTATGAGAAGAGGAAACTTTTCACTGTTTTTATTGTCTTATAAGAAAAGAGCGATCAGGAAAAGGAGGTCATCAAATTGAAAAAGGAAAAAAATGAACTATTGGAATGGCTGAAAATTATTGCAATTACCGCACTGTTTGTCGTGGCGGTCCGCACCTTTATTTTCACGCCGATTGATGTTGAAGGGGCTTCCATGATGCCGACGTATGAGGATGGGGACAAGATTATTGTCAATAAAATCGGAAAAACGATCCATGATATTGAGCGGTTTGACGTCGTTGTATTCGATGCTGTAGACGATGAATATTTCATTAAACGCATTATTGGCCTGCCGGGAGATCACATCGAATATAAAGACGATGTGCTTTTTATAAATGGTGAAAAGTTTGAGGAGCCCTATTTGGACGAATACAAAGCGGAATTATTAGGGACAGGGGATTTAACATATGATTTCACGCTGGATGAACTGGCAGGCGTCTCAGAAATTCCTGAAGACTATTATTTCGTAATGGGAGATAACCGTCATAAAAGCACTGATAGCCGTGACCCGCGCGTCGGTCTCGTCTCAAAAGAGCAAATCCTTGGGACGGCAAAAATCCGTTTTTATCCGCTCGATAATATTGGCTTAGTAAAATAAACAGGACAAACTGTTATCGGATGAACACCCGAAACAGTAGCAAAAAGGACAGTAAAAGCTAAAAATGCTTTTATTGTCCCCTGTTATTCTTTCTATAGGCCGAGCTCGTATAGCTGATCGTCGTTGTCGTTAGGCTTTCCTCGCCCATCTGTATTGTTTGTCACAAAGTACAAGCGCTCTTCTTCAATCCATACATCGCGGATACGCCCTACATTATTGACAATTTCTTTTACTTCCTTCGTTTCTAGATCAAATTCAAGTATCGCAGTCCCCCGCAGTGCAGCAACATAGAGCTTCCCATTGTAAAATGCCACACCTGATGGAGCCCATGTGTTTCCATCACCCGATGTAAAAAGCGGTGAAACGAGTCCGCTTTGCTTTTCTGGACCCTCAATTATCGGCCAACCATAGTTTTGCCCTGCTTTAATTTCATTAATTTCATCATTTGCGCTCTGCCCGTGCTCACTTGCATACATTGTTCCATCTTGTGTCCAAGTGATCCCTTGCGGATTGCGATGGCCATAGCTGTATACATAGGAATGAGGGAATGGATTGTCTTCCGGGACGCTTCCATCCAAATTCAGGCGCAGTATTTTACCGCCTAATATTTTTGTATCCTGCGCAATTTCAGGGCTTGATGCATCGCCCGCAGTCGCATACAGTTTGCCGTCCGGTCCCAGTTTCAAGCGCCCCCCGTGATGATATGTGCCACTAGGGATTTCATCAATGAGCACTTTCCTCTCGTGCCAACTATTGTCTTCTAGCCGAAGCAACACAATCCGGTTAAACTGTTCACTTCCTTTTTCATACGTGTAATACGCATATGCCTCATTGGACTGGTCAAAATCAGGCGCCAGCACAAACCCAAGCAAACCCGTTTCTGAAGCAGTCGAAAGTGCTTGTTCCAGCTTTACTTCCTGACGCATCACTTCATTCTGCACAACTTTTGCAATATGCCCAGTACGCTCCGTCATATAAAAAATGTTGCCAAGTTTATTGATTGCCCATGGTGCGTCAAGTTTACTTGCGATGACTTCCCATTGACCTTCAACAGCCCCAATTTGTTTTTCGGCATTTAAGACTGGCTCGGCTTGCTTCTCGTTTGTATTACACCCAGACAAAAGCAGCATGGCCATTCCTGCATAAACAATTTGCTTTTTCATGTGCTCCCCCTCTCACCTATACACTTAGCCTTTAATAACTGCTCCCCAATGGCACTTCCGTCAGAGACTTATCTTCATTCATCTAAACAATATTTATATTGAACAAGTTTTGCTTCTTCGCCTAAATAAAATTCGCTGCCATTTGTGCCTACTTCCTTAAAACCAACCTTTTCCAGCATTCTTCGGGAACGAATATTTGTTTCATGCGTTTCAGCCAAAAAAGTTGTAATCCCTAATCGTTCACGGGCGTAATCAAGCAGCTTTTGCACGGTCTTGCCGCCAATTCCCTCACCCCAAAGCGCTCGTTCGCCAATGGCAATTCCGATTTCCGCATGACCATTTTGATGTCCGCTAAATCTGCATAGCCAATAAGGACATCATGATATTCGATACCCAAACGTATGAAATTTTCGCTGTTTAGTGCCACGCAACGTTGCCACCATTTATAAAGTTCTTCCTGATTACGACTTAAGTCCCAGCCATTTGCTTCACAAAAGCGGGCATCTTCATTCCATTTCATTATGATTGGAAAATCCTCTATCCTCAATTTACGTAAAGAAAGGTTTTCTGAATTATTCTCCATCCTTCTTCCCTTCTTTCATTGTACATATGCTCGATACAGCTGTCGGATAAATAAGTTTATGATAATCGCTTCTCACGATGATGAGTTTAAGAAATATTATAGACTAAAGTAATAATAACTTTATATTGCTCTTCCGTCCTTGGCTTTTCATCAAATTAGCAATCTCAAAGTTTCTTGACCCCTCCATTTCAAAAAGTTTATCTATACGCTATCGGGGTATCCTATAATTATACTAAACATGGAGGAGGAAGGAAAAATGCATGAACAATTTAAAGAGTGCATCGATGAATGCCTTGCTTGTGTAATAGAATGCAACCATTGTTATGATGCATGTCTACAGGAGGAAAATGTGAAAATGTTGCAGGAATGCATCCGACTTACCCGGGAGTGTGCAGATATTTGTGCCTATGCAGCATCTGCTATGTCCCGTGCAAGTACGTTCGCCACTGAAATCTGCAAATTATGCGCCGATATTTGTGAAGCATGTGCAAATGAGTGCGAAAAGCATAGTAGCCACCATGAGCATTGCAAGAAATGTGCAGAAGTTTGCAGAAAATGCTCCGAGGCGTGCAGAACAATGGCGAGCTAATCCAAAATCGTATTTCTTTTTTGAAAATACTTAAGCCGCGATCCCCAAAAATATTACGATATGGTTCAACGAATTGGTGGTTTTCTTTCCTATTAAGAAACCCACCTCTTTTCATAATGCTATTCATTAAATCACTTCATTTTTTATAAACATTTTGCCCATCATATTTTTCAATCCCCGCGAACATAATAAAATAAAATCAGGCAAAAATATGTGTATCTCAAAAAAATGGAGGTGGAATAATGAAATCAAGAGCATTAACATTAGTTATTTTATCAAGTTTCTTTCTCATATCTTTTTCTCCTGCTGAAGCTTCAAATAAAAGGACATCAGCTGTAGAAATTTCTTCGCCCAAATTGGAATATCCGGATAATCAAAGCAAAGCCTTTAGCGAGGTAGATGAATTTTATAATCAATTAGACAAAGCCATCTATGAGGAATATGAAAATGCTGCATTCAGCATGAGGGAAAAAATCTCCTTTAAAGAGGCCGAGGATACAAAATATATATTTAATGTGAAAACAAAACTGGGCAATGAAAAAACTGAAAATCCAAGCACTCCCCATATCCACCCGAATCGGCAAGTCTATTTTTTCGGGTCCTTTCATCAAAATGAAAAAGAAGAATGGCATAAATACGCGGTAATCGATGCTGAAACTAAAAACCTTCTTCTTGGAGGGAACCATTACCATAAATATGAAAACGGGTATGAATAAACTAACTAAACGATGATAAAAGCTTGGCGATTTTTTGTAGATTAGATACACGAAAGTTTCTTTATAAAAACCATTCCAAAACAGCATCAGTCTTTGTTCTGGAATGGTATATATCAAATTAGCTGTTTACATCACTAATTTCCATTAATTTTTCCGCTGTGCCATTCACACTTCCATAGGCATGGTTAAGCTCATTCATACTTGCTGAAAACTGCTCCGTAAATGCGGCAATTTGACCGGTCGTCCCATTCACGTCTTCAATCGATACCCGAATTTTATCGAGCTGTGCGGCAATTTTTTCGGCACTTTCCTTACTGTTTTGCGCCATTTTTTGGATTTCCTTCGCTACTACCGCAAAGCCTTTTCCATGCTCGCCGGAACGTGCCGCTTCGATGGACGCATTCAGGCCTAAAATTTGGGATTTTGAAGCAATTCCTTTTACAAGCTCCACCATTTGATTGATTTGATGAATATCGGATGTCATCGTTTCAGTTGATGCAACAAGTCCATCCAAGCGATTTGATACATCTATGCTTGCGGACGTCAATTCTTCGTTCGTTGCGGTCATTTCCTCTACCGCACTCGATAGTTCCGTCGCTAAATGACGCATCGAATCCATCTTTTCGTTTGAAATGACAGCGCTCACAACACCGATCATCTCAGCGCCATCAAAAATTGGCTGGGCAGTTGCAATATAGGCAAACCCAAAATGTTCAGGACCTTTCTCTTCCCTTAGAAAGCTTTTCGTCGTCAACGCCCGCTCTGTGACCGTACCTTGGAAATCCGATATTTTCATGCCTATTGTCATTTTTAAGTCAATTAACTTTCCTCGCTGATATCCAACAACTTCTTCCTTGTCAGCAACAACGATACAAGCATCTTCCGGAAAAGTTGCCTGATATAAATCCATAGTGTCCACTAGCGCTTGTAATTTTGAATGCATCATACATCTCCCCCTTCAAAAATATTATACTACAAATAGTATTTTGTTTTTAGAATAATCAATTAAATAATGTAAACTTAAGAAAATCAACAAAAAAATCCCCTTCTTATATTAAAAAAAGGGGGGAAGCTTTACGTTGGGGATAACAAAATGTTAAAAAGCTTATATATTATGCCGCCGATGCTTAAACAGTTTATTTAATGGTACGCTCTTTCAATAAGAATATTTCATGGATAAAAGCGCCAGCTGTGACAGATCAAATAATAGCAGGAATTAAAGACATAGCTATTACAAATAAAAATGGCAGGAATATTACATGTATACTTGTCAAAACTACTAAAATCGTTAATAAAACGCGTCCTATTATTAGTATTTTCCCCCATCCTCCAACATTTCCCTAAAATACATTCGTGCCACTAAAGCATGAACTGTTTTTGCCTCTTTGCGGATTTTATTGGAAAGCTCTTCTTAGCTCCCCGCCAAAAAATAGAAGGCTAATGCCACTACCATATTGGGAATAGCTATTAAAACAGCATTAAACGCAATCTTATTTCTTTGAAGCCGATTTTCATATGTCTCCGTTGCTGAATTAAGCCGCATGCGATCCCCGCTAATAAACACCCCTGAAAAGATGCATGCTGCTACAAGCAAAACTAAACCCGTTCCGCTAGTAATTACAGGAATCATATGAACACCCCAGCCAATGATCGAGATGACGACGCCAATTAATGCCACTACCGCACCGACTAACAAATATTTCAAATCCATTCCTCCTTTATGTCTCATATGGCTGGATATTGGAAAGTTTTCACGTTTTGCGGGGAGGGATCTCTCTTTTTATTTTCCGCCCAAATGCCCTATTTCATTGAAGCTCTTAATATACCATCCACCATTATTCCGGATGATTTCCGATAAACAAGCATTTGCTAATTTTGTTTTTCCTGAGCCAATTTCACTGTTTGAAAGTACTGCCAGAATACAATTAATGACCGCTCCATGTGCTACTAAAATGACTTTCTTTGCGTTTTGATACTGTATTATTTGATTTAACCCTTCCATTACACGAGCTATTAAAGCATCTCTTGATTCTTCGTTTGGATAAACTAAATCCGGAAATTTTGCCAAGCGTTCCTCATAGTTCATTCCTTCTGCATCCCCATAGTTGCGCTCTATAAATAATGGCGCCTCTACTATTGGCAGCATACTTTTATGCGCAATAATTTGAGCTGTTTGTTTAGCGCGTTTTAATGGACTTGTCATCACGAGTACATACGATTTATCCTTTAAAAAATTGGCACAAATTTCAGCTTGAGCAACTCCATTTTCATTCAACTCGATATCAGTATGTCCCTGTAGCTTTCCGACTTTATTCCAATCTGTTTCCCCATGCCTTACTAAACATATTTCCATCACATATTCCCCCTTGCATTATTTAAAGTCTATTTTTAAAATTGGAAATTATTGTACAATACATATTAAGCAAATAACAATCCAATTGTGGAGGAAAGGATGACAATAATGGACCGACATATTATCGCCATTTCAGGGGGCGGGTTTTCTGAAGAACGAGACGCATTGATCGATCAATACATACTTGGTCTCGCCCAAAAATCTTCATCTATCCGCATTGCCTTTGTCTCAACTGCCAGCAATGATAGCAAAGATTATATTGAAAAATTTCATAATGCATTTCAAGATTTTGAAACAACTCATATTACTAAACAGGATTTTGCTGAGCCTGATATTCAGGAGTTGGTCAATGCACAAACAATCATTTATGTGGGTGGCGGCAATACTAAGTATATGCTGGATACTTGGAAAGCAGCAGGTTTTGATAAATTGCTGAAAAATGCTTATAGGCAAGGTGTTATTTTAGCGGGTGTCAGCGCTGGGGCGATGTGTTGGTTTGAGCATTGCTACAGCGAAGTGAATGGGCATTATACACAATTTGAAGGTTTGGGTTTATTAAAGGGCGCTTTTTGTCCGCATTATGAGGAGCCCGAACGCAAGCAATTATTTAATGCATGGGCAAGCACAAATGGAATTACTCCGGCCTATCCATTAACAGACAACGAAAATATCCATTTCAAAAATGAACAATATGTTATGAAATTAACGAGTTATTAATTTTGCATGGCTAGATCCAGCTAACGCGATTTTCGGAATAGGTGGAGTTTTTTCATTTATATGCTTCAGCTTATAGAAGCAAAAATACCGAAAATTCGTGTGGGCGCTGAAAATCTGTTTTTTCATACTGGGGTTGATTTCAATTACTTTCAGGAAGTACATCTGTATTCATTTTATGGGCTTTTATTGCCTCGCCGAAAAGGAGTAGGCATATTCCTGAAAAGCTGAAGATTAATTGAGGCTAAGTGGCAAGGATACCGACCTCTGCATGGAGCTGGGAAGTCGAGCCGGGTGCCCCCTATATAGACGGACGAATTCCGCCTAATTGCAAAATTAACAAAAAAATCACCCAAATAGACGGAGAGATTCCGCCTATTCAACCGAAAAGCAGGAAAATAGGGGGTTTTACTCTGAATAACCGGAAAAACTCCCCTTATTTACCTTTAAAATGAGTTCATTTTTTATATAAGTGGAAAATCTCCGCTTATTTCCGCTCGTCACTTCATTGAGAACTAGAATACATACCGTAGAAAATGAAACAAACCAATTTCAAACAGGCAGCGGCCTTAAACTCACTGCCCTTTCTTCATATCCTCCATCGGTGTATCCTTATCAGTGAACAGGACCATAAATGGGACATAAAAATACGTCAAGGAAATGACCATTAATGCGGAGAATAACAGGACATAAGCAAAATGCAAACTATTCAGCCAAATTGGAATTAACGGCAACACAAAATAAGGAATCTTATTCAGGGAAGACCTTCTTTCCAAATAAATAGGCTTTTGACAGCTATCGCATTTTTCGCGGTATGCCATATATGTCTTACTGAAGATTTGCTTTCTCGTAAATAGCGTTTGACAATGCGGACAGCACGATTGCTCATGATTACATATATCCTTTAATACGATTAATGTAATGAACAACACGGACAGCAACACAAAAATAAGTTGGCTGTACCAAAAACTCGAAAAGTACACAGTGCCGGCCCATATAAAAATAAGCCCTAAAAACACCGCTGCTTTTGGCAAAATCGGCTTTTCCAAAAATGCATACAGCTCCTGAACCCTTCCATTTGCTTTCCAATGGTCCGTATGCCTAATAACTTTTTTCGCCAGTATATATATGAAAATAAGCTCAATCGAACTAACAACCGACCACCCCATTTCAGCCAATGTTAAGCCTTCAAATATAGATTCACTATTTGTGGACGCGATCGTGCTATTTAAGAATGACCAGCCATTCGGCGAAATATTGATCATGACGAAAAAGGCAGTAAGCATAATAAATGCCGGTAAAATAATCGGTATATATGAGCGCTGTTTTACAGGGGGCTTTTTGGCATTTGCTAAGTCAATATTATTTATACTGGCAATCGCCACAGCATAATGGATGACGTCCACCAGTTCTTTTTCCAAAGAAGCATTTACATTAGCCGATTTTCGACCTTCCATTTGATTTAGCACTTCAGCGACCTCGCCAACTTCTTCGACCAATTTCATAAACAGCCCAGATGAATTTCGGCCCTCTTTGTATTTTAGCGACAAATACTGCTGTAATTCCTGAAATGTTAATTGCCCCATAATTAAACCCTCACATATATTATTCTCTCATCATTTTATTACTATCCACTTCATTTATTTAGCTAATCCCGCTTTTCCTCCATCATCTTTGAGAAAATCGTCTGGACAAATGCTTCTTTATAATTTGTATAACTAAGAATTCCTTCCAGCCCCGTTTTTAAAAATGACTTCTTCATATTTTCATATTGTTGTTTTATAGCTGGGTAGGCATTCAAATAATCTCTGAAAAACAGCATTTCCCTCCACTTTTCCTTATGCAGATCAACAATATGAATAAAATGTGTTTTCGTTTCAAACGTTTCATCCACAAACTTTGCACAAACAATTTCATTTGGTCTCTCCACTTTTAATCTATAAAATCCTGCATTTTGAAGCTCTTTGAAAAAGGGCTTTTCAAGCGATCTCACATCCGCCACTCCAATTAAAATATCGATAACCGGTTTTGCATATATACCTTCAATCGCTGTACTGCCTATATGCTCGATTTGCGAAGCATCCAAATTTGCACAAGCCATAATCTCTGCCCTTATTCGTATAAATTCATCCTTCCATCGCTTGTCATAAGGAACGATAACTACTTCATTATTTTTTAGACCAAGCTTCAAAGAAATCTCCTCCCCTGTATATATACAGTAAGCGATATGCCATATTTCAACAAGTCTATCACTATTTAGGTAATTACACTTAAATAATATATCAGAAAACTTCCATCATAGACGACATAGCCATGCTTATATTCCTTTTTTATGTATTAGAAAGGTTCACTGCCGCCTAAATATCATAAAGAAGTTTTTTTATGTTTCAAGTCCATGTCAGGAATTTTAATTTTATGACAATTATCAATCCTTTTAATGGAAAATTAAATTTTTTTGCAATATTCCTTATTTATCATTATATTGAAAGTATTATATTATTACTATTTTTGAGGAGGGAAAGTATGAAAATGTCTGTAAAATGGAAGATTATTGGAATCGTCATTACGATTGTTATTATTGGTTTGAGCTCTTTGGCAACCGTTAGTTCCCTTATCATTTCAAATAAAACAGAAGAAGATGTTATCGACCAAAGCAAGACGATTGTTGAACAGCTATCGACGAATGTTCAAACAATCCTTGGCACTTATGGACAATCACTGCAAATGATTGCCCAGTCCGATGAAATCGAAAATTATTATTTAAATAACGCAACGCTTTTCGATGAAGCAGATGAAACATTGCGTGAAGATTTTCAAACATTTTTGGCTACATATTCAAATGCGTCCGGAATTTATACAGCTGATGTGGAAGGGTTAATGTACGAGCCTCACTTTGAAGGTCTTGAGGATGTCGATGCGACAACACGCCCTTGGTATCAGCTGGGCATCGAAAATCCGGATGCAGTCAGCTGGACAGAACCTTATTTGGATGCGGCGACTGGAACTTTTACTATTACAGGGGTTACAGGAATCAAAGTGAACGACCGGATAATCGGTGTTCTCGCTGCGGATATTTTATTAACAAACTTAACAGAAATGGTTTCTTCGATGGAATTGGGCTATAACGGATATGCGGTCATTTTCGATCGTACAGGCTTAGCCATTGTCCATCCCGAATCGGCGGGTGAAGACTTGTCCGGTGAATCCTACGCCCGGCAGCTGTTGGAAACGACCGAATCAGCAACAATCAAGGATTCCATAAATAATGTGGATAGCATCATTATTTCAGAACGAATAGACAATGTAGATTGGACAGTAGCGACGATTTATGATAAATCCAGCTTAAATAGTACAGCGACAGATATTCAAAAAATCATCTTCTTGATTACGATTGCGATATTGGCTATTACGTTTATCGTGCTGTATTTCTTCATTTCCAAAATTATTAGACCGCTTTATACACTCGGTACGTTGATGGGGCAAGTTTCCCAAGGTGATTTGACCGTTCAGATTGATGTAAAAGCGAAAGATGAAATCGGCCGTTTGGCACATCACTTCAACTCGATGATTCTTGAAATGAAAAATATTATCAGTATCGTCAAAAACTCTTCTGAACAAGTGAATGATCGCTCACAGCATTTAAGTGCGATGGCAGAGCAAACAAGCGCCTCTTCTGTACAAGTGGCACATGCTGTAAATGAAATTGCGATTAGTGCGGCGAGTACGTCAGAGCAGGCAGATGTCGTAACAGAGCAATCAACAAGCTTAAGCGAAAAAATCAACAATATGAATGAGCTGTCGGACCAAGTGGAAATAACAACGAAAGAAGCGGCAGCATTGAATCTTGAAGGTCGCCAAAAAATGGATGACCTATTAGAGAGCTTTACGGATAATGATCAGGAACTGGAGGAGCTGACAAAGGTCATCAGTACGCTGGAGTCCCAAATCGGCTCGATTGATTCGATTATGAATACCATTTCGTCCATTTCAGCCCAAACAAACTTACTTGCTTTAAATGCTTCAATAGAGGCAGCACGCGCCGGGGAGCATGGCAAAGGATTCGCTGTTGTCGCTGAGGAAGTGAGAAAACTTGCCGAACAATCGGCCGATGCAACAGAAGTCGTTAAAAAGACGATTACGGAGCTTCAAAGCCAGTCCCATGATGTAACGAGCCGCATGAATGAGATGAAGCAGTCCTTTAATGAGTCAAACGATGTCGTCAATACGACGAGCGAAATGTTCGCACATCTGTCTGATTTAATTGATCGGGTGAACCAATCTTTCATCGCTGTCCATTCGGAAATCGACAATGTGAATAAATATAAGGATCGTGTGCTTGATACGATCGAGGAAATGTCTATGAATTCACAGACAGCGGCAGCGGCTTGCGAGGAAGTAAGCGCATCGACAGACGAGCAATTACATGCCATTCAATCTGTTGCGCAGGCTTCAGAGGAATTAAACCAATTAAGTACAGACCTTGCAAAAGCCGTTAGTCGTTTTAAAGTTTAAATATAATCGGACAATTGTTTAAAATTAAAAGTGCGGACGAGTACAAATTGTACAGTGTCCGCACTTTTTTTCGTGCTCCTTCATTAAACTACGGCATACCAATCAATGAAAGTTGTTTGCCAGCAATAAATGATTTATCTGTTTTGCTCGATTGTTTCTATGAATTTTTCGATCGTTGATGTTAAATAAGCATCCGCTCTTCGTACGAAAACCGTCTTTACTTTGCTATATTCACTCGGAAGCGGATGACATAGGATTTCTCCATTCCTCTCTAAATGCGCCACTGCCGACTTAGGAACAAACGAAACTCCGAGCCCCATCGCGACACTGCGCAAAATCGTTTCCAATGTCCCAAATTCCAGCACTTTTTGCGGTGTGATGTTCTGATCCTGATACCATATTTCCAAGCGGGCCCTGTAACCACAACCTTTTCTAAAACATAAAAATGGTTCGTTTTTCAGTTGTTCAAGCGTCGGGTTTTGCGTACCCGAAATTAATACGAGCTCCTCATCAAACACCTCATAACATTCAAGGTCTGGATGCACATTTGATGCTGTAATAAATGCCCCGTCCAATTTATGATTCAGTACCTCTTCCTCCAGGTTTTCGGTCACACCCGTTATTAAAGACAAATCCACATTTTTATAACTTTTTATATAAGAAGATAAAATGTCAGGCAAATGATAGACCGTTTCGACTGTCCCAATTTCCAATTTCCCGCTTGGTTCATTTTTATTTAAAACGGACCTTTTCATTTCGTCTGTCAGCAATAACACCTTTTTGCTGTAGGCCAACAACTTTTTTCCTTCAGGCGTCAATGTCATACCGCGCCGGTGCCTGTTAAATAACGGGGTATTCAATTCTGCTTCAAGCTTCTGAATTCTCGATGTAATATTTGATTGCACATAATTCAGCTCTTTCGCTGCCTCTGTAACAGTACCCTTCTCCGCTACAAGCTGAAAGATTTCCAAGTCCTTAAATTCCACTATATATCCACCGTCCTTTTACCCATTCCTTTACTGTAGCATGGTATCAAAAATAATGATATCAATTATTACTTTTATTCATTTTACGAGATATCAATAGGGCTGTAAGATGATGTAGATATCAATTTAGCGAAAGAGGTTAGAAGATTGAAAAACCCTGTATTATTAGGCTCTATTCTATGTTTTATCGCGGCAGTATCTTGGGGGGCGATGTTTCCTGTGGCGCATGCCGCTTTTATACATATAGATCCTTTCTACTTTACTATTTTCAGATATGGAGCAGTGACGATTATTTTAGCGGCTCTTCTTTTATGGAAGGAAGGCAAGCGTGCATTCCGTTTTGAAGGGAAGGGACTTCATCTTTGGTTTTTCGGAACAATGGCCTTTACCATTTATAATTTATTCATCTTCTGGGGAGAGGATCTGCTCGGTCAATCGGGTGTCATGACCGCTTCCATTATGGAATCGCTCATGCCGATGATTTCAGTTGTGATTTCGTGGATGATTTTTAAGCACCGTCCGTTTCCGTTCACATTACTATGTGTATTCATAGCGTTTATCGGTGCGGTGCTCGTTATTACTAAAGGGGATATTCAGGCTTTTCTCGGAACGACAGAGCATTTTATTCCTTCCCTGCTGATCTTTGTCGCTGTGATCGGATGGGTCATTTATACAATGGGCGCCAATGAATTCAGCCATTGGTCGGCTTTACGATATTCCACATTAAGCTGTTTGCTCGGAACAATTACGGCATTGTTCGTCACTTTAGGCGCGACAATGTTCGGATATGTATCTGTTCCGGCAGCAAATGATGTCGCAGCAGCAGGTCCGCATCTATTATTTATGATTATTTTCCCTGGTGTCATCGCTTTGCTTGGCTGGAATATTGGCGTCAGTATGCTATCACCGCTGAATGCACTGCTATTCATTAATTTCGTTCCTGTTACGACATTATTCATTTCGATTGTCCAAGGGAATGCTGTTACGGTGTTCGACTTAGCAGGAACAGTGCTAATCGTCATTTCTCTTTTATCGAACAATATATATGTGAGGATGCTGGAGAAGAAAAAGGCGGATCATTCGACGCAATCTGCTTTGCGCGAAGGAATTTCCTGAATTCTGAAGAGGCGGATTATTTTCTGTAACTGCCGCTTTGCTTGCAGTTCAAAATACATTTGCTGAATGAAAATCAAAATAAGCGTATCTATCGAATCATAGGTACGCTTAAATTTTTTCAATTGCTATTCCTGTTCACAAAAGTGATTCGTCACACTTCGGAGAATATCCGTCTCATTTTGATAATGCGTTTTTTATATGGGCCAGGTGATGCTCTTCATGCCAGGCCAGCTTCGCAACTTTTGTGGCCACTTTAATTTTGCCGTTTGTTTGATGTGTAAATACGCGCTCTAATTGCCCTTCCGTTAAACGGTGCCCTAAAGCAACGATGCGCTCATTGATGCCTTCCAGCATTTTAATCGAGCTTTCCACCGGCAGCTCTGTATCTGGCTGAATCGCCCATTTTTCTTCATCAAAGGCTGGTACTGTTGGGTTGTCATCGGTTAAAGCGAGCTTCAAACGTTGATACATATTCAGCTGTGAATCCGCAATATGATGTACAAGCTGGCGGACTGTCCACGCGCCTTCACGATACGTCTTACTTAATTCTTCTTCACTTAATGCGCCAACAGTTTCTCTTAATCGATTTGCATACGTTTCAATTTGCTTCAGCCATTGCTGCACATTTTCAAGCGTTGCATTTTCAGGAACTTGCAATTCTCCAATTGGGTATTTTACATCCATTTTCAAACCCCTCTTCCCTCGTATTGTTTGTTTCTTTCCTTATTTATTATTACATATATGGCTGTGTACGAGTATGAATTACTCCGCACAGCCAAAGTTACAGCTTTTACCTTTATTCAAATCGGATCAAATACATTGCATGGTCTGGTCCTTCACCATTCACTATGAGTGTGCCTCCTTCTGTAAAGCGAGGTTTTACGAGACGTTCCTTAATAGCTGGTAGTGAGGAAATCCGTTTTAGCGTGCCATCAATATTTTCGAATAGCTGCACGGTATTGGTATCCCCTTTTTTCACCTCAATTGCAAAATGCTCGCCATCTGTTGCATAACCATCCATTATGACAGACGCCTCGATTGCCTCGAACTGTCCATTTTCCATATTAATCGTCCCGATACTTGCCGGCTCACCCTCTCTTTCATTCCACATATAGCCATAAACTTTGCTGCCCTTTAATAATACATTCTGTACAATTGGATAAGGCAAAACATAATTTGCGATATCGTTTATTTCCTCGAAATCATGCACCGTAATGAGCGTGTTAACCCCATTCTCCAATCGCACAGTTTCGGAAATGGCAATGCGGCTGCCGTCAATTGCTGGGCGACTGTGGCTTCCCCCTTCAAATTCCCGCAGCACTTCCACTTTCCCTGTTTCCAAGTCCATCACTTTATAAGCAGTTCCTAAAAAGTTATCTCCCCTCGTTTGCCCCATAAAAATCAGCGTATTCCCCTTCACTCCAATTCCATATAAGAAATCATTTTCGTACACTTTGACTTCGTTCGTTTTTCGGTTCAATATATGGAACTTTTGTTCATTTTCAACAGGTTGTACCCAAAAAAGCCAGTTTTCTGATACCCCATAGTCATAAGCCCAGTCACTTGTTTCCATTAATAGTGATTGCTGCTTATTTGCGACATCAAATGAGTAAAATCCGTTTTCTGTTCTATAAACAAACTCATTCGTCTCATCAAGATAAATCGAATTGATTAATGCATCATAAGCCGTTTCAGGAAAAACAACTTTCTCAACCGTAAAGTTTTGCTTATTGAATAACGCTTGATATATAGAGGGTCCTGCTAACAATAGAGCGACGATTACCGTACAAGCGGCAATAAGCGCGTGTCTCCAATTGCGTTGGGATTTTGCCGGAGATTTTCGTATATTGCTACGCGTATGCTCCATAATCCGCTCTTTATTTGCCGATGTATCCCGGAGCGGTGTTAACCGATAATTAGTCATGTAAAAGCACCTCCCATTCTTCTTTTGCAAGATTTTGTTTCAGCAAATCCCTTCCGCTCTTTAACCTTGACTTCACTGTACTTTCAGGCCGTCCGATAAGCTCCGATATTTCTTTTATCGATAAATTTTCCAAATAATAGTAAACAATTGCTTCCCGTTGCTTGATCGGCAATGCCAAAATGACTTGGTCAATTATGTTCCATTCCTCCTGTTGCACTAAAAAATCTCTATGTATAATTTTTCCTTGCGGGAATAACTTTTCGCTTAACTTTATTTTGCGGTATGCCCAACTCTTCAAGTAATCTTTTGACGCATTCGCCGTTATACGTGATAAATATGCCCTTAGCTCACCCTTCTCTTCATAATGCGAACAATATAATTTCATAAATACATCCTGCACAATATCTTCTGCCGCATAGGAATCTTTCACATAATAATAAGCGATGCGGAACAGTAATTCTGTGTGCTCGTGCATCGCTTCTTCAATAAACCCGGAAGATTTCAAGTGTGTCCCCCTCCTCTTACTATATAAACGAAACCAACCATTAAAAAGACGAAAAAGCCTAGCATTTTTTGCTAAGCTTTCGAATGACTTCCAACATGCATTAAAAATTAATAGCGATACCCGCTTTTTATTGCGGTATAGACAGAGCATATTGTTGAATAAGATTTTTTATCATCGGGTTAAGCCCCTCCGGCAACTCGGATAAATTAAAGAACTTCGCTTCAATTGTTTCCTGCCCATCCACTTTAAGTTCCCCACCTTTAATATCCTTTGAAACATAGGCGATTGTAACAGGGTAGTATTGATCTCCGTTCGGCAGCTTTACAAAGTGCTGCTTTCCTGAAAATACCCCGGCCAATTCCAGCTTTCCTACTTCAATTCCTGTTTCCTCTAAAACTTCTCTTCTCCCTGCTTCTTCAGTAGACTCCCCTAATTCAACAAATCCGCCCGGGACACCCCAAACGCCGTCACTCCCTTTTTGCAACAATATTTCCCCTTTTTCGTTAAAGACAGCCACCCCAGCGCCAACAAGTATTAAAGGCTGATTTCCCACAACTTTGCGCAAATCCTCAATATATCCCATAGTTACCTCCTGATTGTATTTCCCATGCCCATTACACTAATAAACGGCTAATGGAAATTTTATATTAATCGGGTATTTTCATCTTCCTTTTGCTTTAGTATAGCTGTAAAGCATTCATCCGCTTGGCTTAATAGCTTATCACCATTGAAAGAGTATTCTTATTTGGAAACAGATTTGAAATAAGGGAGAGGGTATAACTTCCTTATTTTCAATTCATTTTACCGATTAAATATTCCTCAAACGTAATTTCCCCTGTTTTTTGGGCTGGACTTGTATTTTTTCCTTCCAGCAAAGATTTGTACAGCTTTCCAGGTAAAGAAATGCTTACAACTTTTCTTGCCTCATTATTTACTTTTATCTTCAGTTCCGCCATTTCCTTTAGCGTCATTATATCCGGACCGCCAAAATCATTCGCTCTTCCTTGAGGACCTGCTTTAATTTGTTCAATCAAATATTTGGCAAAGTCTTCAACATCTACACTTTGAAATTTAATGTGTCCCGGGATCACATATTTTTTTAAGAGAGGTTTTGATAAAAACAGATTTTCAATAAAGCTATGAAATTGAGTTGCGCGAGCGATTGTATAAGGAACAGAGCCATTTCTCAACAATTCTTCCGCTTCATATTTCAGTTTATAATATTTGAATGGAATATCCTCTATCCCTACAATTGACGGATAAATAAAATGCTTAATATGCCATGCTTTACTCAACAAATTTTCAAACCCTGTAACCTCAATATTTTTGGAATCTTTCATCGGGCTTGTTGCTGCGTGGATAATGACATCTACATCCTTTACCGCAGCTTCCAAACCTTCACCAGACAGTAAATCGCTGTAAACCCATTCAAATTCTCCAATTTCTTCGGTTTTTTTTCTTGAAGTTGTTCTAACAGTATAATCAGATGCTTTTAATTGAGTCAGCAAAGCCGAACCTAGCTTTCCTGTCGCGCCAGTCACCAATACCTTCAAGTACAACACTCCCGTTCCAGCAAAATTTTTTTATTGCATTATTCAGAGACGAAGGTCTTTATACATTAAACTACCCCTTGAGTGAAGCGGCAAAGCATAGGTAATTTTTAACTTCTCTCGCCTTGGAAATAAATTAGGCTGGCTATTGTTAGGCGAAACGATTGGAATCATGTTTTCGATAGCCGCAGTTTTGATTTTCAGCGGTGTTTTTTAGAGTCCTTAAAAACGAATGATATATGGCAGAAGCGTTTCTATTTATATAGAGACGCTCTTTCTTTGTTTTCATTACTTTATTTTAATTCCAAAAGCTATCCATCTTCCATCTATATCCTCGATTACAAATTCTTTATTATTGTAATCCGTATCGCCTAATTTGCGAACGATTTTCACATTGGAGTTGCTCAGCTCTTCATAAAGCTCCTCTTGGTTTTTTGTTATAAAATAGGCATCATACCCGTAGCCATACAATACTCTATTCGGGATTACATTTTGTCCATTTGTTTTAGTTAAGATAATTTCTGTCGTATCACGATATAAGCAAATATGTGGTTCTTTTGCATCCAAATACGATACAGCATTAAACCCCATCTTCTGTTCATAAAAATTGGCAGTCTTTACTATGTCTGATGTCGGAAATATACAATGTGATTCTAATAGAAGGTTCTTCATTTTGCTTTCTCCTCTTAAATATTCGTTCGACTTTCATTTCTATACTGTCCCCGAATACTCCTTCTTCATTAATCCGTTGCATTGAAATTTAATCCTGCCAACTTCTATTGCATCGCTAAAAGATACATTTTTACGGCACTTATATTGAATCGCCATACTATTTATTGATATTTTACCAATCCATAAAACAGCTGGATTCGTAAATATATCTCCACATCCTCCTTATCATTTTCCATTGGATGGTAGGTCTCAACAATGTAAGAATCCAAATCCCTTTATTTCCTAAAGAAAGGCTGCGTGCGTGAAATAACAATTTTCGCCTCCCGAAAATAAATTTTAAATAATTAAAAAAAGATGTCCCCTTTTACATTTATTTTTGACATATGTAATGTGAAGGGAGATGCACATTATGGTATTCGAATATTTAAAAACGTATCAGACATTTACCACAGTGGCTGAAATGGACGAAGCAGTCGCACACCATCTTGCCGAAAATAACCTGACGGAAAGTGAGCGCAATGTTATTTTGCGCATTGCCCAATCAGCGCTTGCCTATCCGGGAGCGGCGCACTTAAAGGCAAAAACGATTGCCGACAGCTTAGGAATCAGCACGAAAACGGTGTATCGCGCAGTGAAAAAAGCGGCACAGCTCGGGATTTTATGCGCTGTTGCCAGCACGAAACTAAACGGCATTAAAGGGGCGAACATCTATCAAATATTACATGTCCCATCGGAAATGTCCGAGCGGGTCCAAACGGAGGAAGCGCATGATTTAGCGGATAGCGGCGACTTTCCGGAAAAACAAACTGTTTCTTTTAATCTTTTTCAAACAAGCTCTTTAACAGAAATATATAATAATACAATTGCCCAAATGAATGAGTGGCAAAAAATATTGTATGAATTTTTAATGAGCCTGCCGCTAAAAGACGAGTTGAAAGATGGGTTGCGAGCAGCCATCTTAGCGACACCGATGCAAAACATGCGGGAGTTTACAGTCGCAAAAGATGCGATATGGAAAATTATCCATGATATTCATGATGGGAAGTTGACGATCCAAACGACATTACGGGCTGTTTATAAAGGGGCTTATGAAAAGGCTGTTGCACGCCCAGTATTGCAAGCAGCCAAAAAGAAGCCTGTCCAAAGCTCGCGTCCAGTCCCGTTTTATGATTGGCTGACAGTTCGATGAGGATGAGAGGGCATTGAAAAGCGGTACCGCATTTTCAGATAAAGCTGTCCAAACTGTTTACCCGGCATGCATTTAAAAATAATGGAATTAAATCTAATAGAGATTCATTTTATTATGAAGTTTAGCGTACATTGCCAATGCTTATCATAAGCCAATTATTCTTTGGGTTCAGTAAAAGGAAAAACATACATGTCCACATCCAAAAAAGCATTTATTTCTGCTGCAAACTTGCTGAATGGAGGATAAATCACCAATCCAGGAGTGTGGCCATCGTAAATGTGCATTACTAATTCAAGCCGGACATCTAAACTGAATTGTTCTTTCAATTGATTGATTGTATCCGTCTTTGATTGGAATACTTCTAAAAGCGGACGCAATACATCTTCTGTATCGAGTGATTCTATCGTTTCTATTTCGAAGCGCCAACAAGTATTTACCTGTATTCTCTTATTTGTTGGATGGCCAGGTTTTACCCGTTCGCCTATTTTCCAGGTTTTCGTAGGCTGGACGCCTATTTCTTGTGTGAAAATATTTAACGGAAAATCATCATTTCCGTCGAATTCAATATATGCATACAAGTATGTTTTTTCCATAGATGCCTCCTGCCATTGATTTAAATAATCGACCACCTGAAAAACGCTCAAATTTCCTCAACTCTTCAATGAAGGGGAAATATTATTTGTTTAATTCGCGTTGGGAGATACACTTTCCTGCCTCTTTTTTCAATATCCGACGCCGAAACAAGCCTTTTTCATAAATCATAACTATTTGATTTTCAATATTATTTTCCCTTTAGCCCTGCCAGATTCCGCATATTCCATAGCCTCTTGAGCATCTTCAAAAGGAAACACTTTATCAATTACAGGTTTGATTTTACCTGATTCAATATGATCGGCAATAATACGCAACTGATCTCCGCTTGGCTTCATAAACAAAAATGTATATTGAACATTATGCTTTTTTTCGAGAGCAGTAAGTTTATTGCTTGCTATAGAAAACAACAATGTTTTAAAAAATCCTGAACCATTTTCCTTGGCAAAACGAGCATTCGGCAATCCCGAAACGGAAACAATTTTCCCTCCTTCTTTAACAATATTAAATGATTTTTCCAGTATGTCGCCCCCGAGTGTATCAAATACTGCATCATAATTCTTTAATATTTCTTCAAAATTTTCTGTTTTGTAATTTATAATTTCATCCGCATCAAGGGATCTTACTAAATCTGTCCCAGCATCACTGGCAGTTGTTGCAACAGTTTCCCCCATCACTTTTGCAAGTTGAATTGCAAAAGTGCCGACACCGCCAGCCCCTGCTTGGATCAAAATCTTTTGTCCTTTTTGTAATTGTAAAATGTCTGCAAATGCTTGATACGCAGTCAACCCAACCAACGGGATTGATGCTGCTTCTTCAAAGGTTAAATTTTTAGGTTTTAAAGCGATATCATCTTCATGAACAGAGATATATTCAGCAAAAGTGCCAATTTTATTTTTGCGCGGGCGTGCATATATTTCGTCGCCCACTTTAAAACGAGTCACTTTTGCACCGACTTTTATCACTACACCCGAAAAGTCATTTCCAAGAATAAGAGGCATTTTATAATTAAGCAACAATTTCACTTTTCCATCACGTATTTTAAAATCAATAGGATTAATACTGGCCGCATGAATTTCCGCGAGTACTTCATATTCATCTATTTTAGCTGTAGGCATGTTTTCCAAACGCATTGGAACCTTCCCATATTTATCTATAACCATCGCTTTCAAAGTCTGTTCCTCTAAATGGTAGATTTTTTTAATTTAATAAAAATCCCCCATAAATTTGTCAATATCTGTGACAAGATTTTTTAGTAAACCTATTTTTGAATGGATATTAATAAAATAAAAATTCATTGTCCCTTCCTTGCGCATTAAAATTACACCAGCATCCCTGAGAATCTTAAGATGATGGGAAACAGCCGGTCTCGAAAGATGCGTTTGTTCAGTGATTTCGCCTACACGCAGCCCTGTTTGACAATCTGTTCGCATTAAAACCAATAAGATAGACTGACGGGTTTCATCACCAATCGCCTGCAATATTTTTTGAGAATTTATAAAATCTTCTTTAATATTATTGAGTTGTTCCTCTTTATTCATTAAATGAAATACCTCCAATAATCGGTCGACTTGTTTAAGTATATGAACCATATTACTGAACACAACGATATAATATTGTTATGTTCGGTGCAATATTGAGAAAGCAAATCGAGACGGATCAAATTTTTATAGCACGTTGATTAAAACATGATCCGTCACAGAAAATCTATTGCTTATTCGACTGTTCGACTGTCAATTGCAATGTTTCAAAAGGATCGGCTGTTTTTTGATCAATTGTATATACTTTATTTCCTTTCTGCCATTGGACGATCGTTTCAGGATGTTCACGGAATCCATTTATTTGTATTTTCCCGCGCTGATCCGGCGGCGGGAGAAAATGCTCCTCCAAATAGTTTACAATTGATTTCGCCATCGATTCGGCATTTTCATAATTGTCTATAGCATATACGGGATCTGTCGGAAAATTGATTTCAATCAACCAGTTTCCTTCTTTCCAGGAAATATATTGATGCCCTGCCGCACCTTCTGCAAACCCTTTGATTCCATGTCCCAAATCCAAATTCGTCTGGCCGATTTCATAATAATTTTCAATTGCATTTACGGCTTCCTTTTCATTTGAATACCGCTTTTCCTTCACTATGTCTATGTCTTGACTGAAAAAGTTGCTGTCATTGCTACTGGATGGCTTATCTTTTGGGGAATCACCGCTTGATTCATTGTTTTGAACATGTGAATTTATTGGTTCCGAGTTAGAGTGTTCAGGCTGTGCAAGGTTTTCCGATTGCGCCCGATCGCTTTCTTGACAAGCAGATAAAATCAACATCAAAGGAATTAATGCAGCAAAGTAAAATTTCTTCATGTTCATAAAATCCTCTCCTTATCAAGGATATCGTTGTCGGGTTCCAAAAACCTCGTAAAACAATATCCTAATACAACTACTATTCCCTATAATCGCAAATTGAAAAAGGAAGCCATATGCTCAATCTATGACTTCCTCTTTATTTAATATATTAATTCATTATTCGGGAATATATGGCAATTCGCCGCTCTTAGGAACAGTCAGCACATGTTGTTCTGTATAAGCAGCGAATGAGTCCGGTCCAAATTCCCGGCCGATTCCCGATTGCTTCACACCGCCAAATGGAAAACGGATATCAAATCCTTGAAGGGCAGCGGTGTTGATCATCGTGACGCCTGCCTGAATTTGGCGGGCAACCCGGATGGCATGTTCCTCCTCGCCCCAGACAGAGGAAGTAAGACCATATTCGCTTTTATTCGCCTCTTCAATCACTTGTTCTTCAGAATCATAAGGCAAAATAGGAACCGCTGAGCCAAATTGTTCTTCAACTACGATTCGGCTGTCGTAATCGGCTCCTAAGACAAGCATCGGCTGTAAAAAGTAGCCCTTGCTGAAAATTTCCTCGTCAAGAATTGTTCCAAGTTTAATGATTTCGCAGCCATGACTTTTCGCATCATCGACAAGACTTTGTACAAATTGAACTTGTTTTGAATTATTTGCCGGCCCAACAGTGACTTTAGGGTTGAACGGATCGCCCACACGAATCCATTTATTAGCTGATTCAATGTATTTTTTTACAAATTCATCATAAATGGAATGGTGTACATAGACACGTTTCGCAATCATGCAAATTTGACCGCCAGTAAGGAAATTCGCAATCACCATACGACGCATCGCTTTTTCATCATTGAGGTCAAAGTCTTCCAGAACAATTCCTGGATCATTGCCGCCTAATTCAAGGGTAATATTTTTAATAGTATCTGCCGCGGCTTTCATAATGGCTGCGCCTGTTTTAGTTCCTCCAGTGAATGCGACCTTTAATATTTTTGGGTTGGAAGTCAGTTCGCTGCCCACTTCAGAGCCCCCATGTACAATGTTAAGTACCCCTTTAGGGAATTCAGCAGCTATGATTTCGATGATTTTATGAATGGCAAATGGCGCAAAAGGAGAAGGTTTGACTACCATCGTGTTCCCGCAAAGCAATGCCGGGACGACTTTTACTAACGACAATATAATGGGGTAGTTCCATGGGGTGATTGCACCGACAACACCAATCGGGTCATGGGCGACAATCACCCTTCCGTTTTCATCCTCGAAAACCTCATCCTTTATTTTTTCTTTGACGATGCCGCTCTGGTAATCCATCCAAATCGTTGAAATGGTAATTTCGCCTTTTGCATCATACAAAGGCTTTCCATGCTCACGGGCTAAAAGAATACTGAGTTCATCGATTTTAGCCTTGATTTTTTCGGAAGCTGAATTCATCTTGCTGATTCTTTCATCAACAGGGGTTTTGGACCAAGTTTTGAATGCCTCCGAAGCAGCATCAATTGCCTTTTTTGTTTCATCGAGTGTATTGTCCGGGAAATATCCTACAATCTCATCTGGATTTGCTGGATTTTCGCGCGGGGTATGGCTCTTTGACTCGATATTTTGACCATTAATATAAGCATTTACCGTAATGGGCGAATTGTTGTTTGCGGTCATTGAATTTTTCCCTCACTTCACTTTAGGTTTTTAAGTTCCTGGAAAAGCAGTCGCATGTTTTAATTTTGACGTCATGCTTGCCCATACTTTTTAGCATTTCCCTTATTGGAAAACCTATTCGATAAAGAATTGAAGGAAAATTAATTAATTCAGCGGAATATCAAATAGAGGAATATTTACTCGCTAAAAGTTTAAAAATACATGTGTATGGCGATTATTTAATACGTAGTACAAATAAACAAAAATGGGGTATTTAAATGAAGATTAATGCGATGGTAACAACTCCCGAAAAGGATTTTCAAAAGCAGACTTTGAATTTAGCCGAACCAAAAGCTGGCGAAGTATTGGTCCGTCTTGTTGCTACCGGTGTATGCCATACAGACGCAACCGTTCTTGATAAAACCATTCCGGTGCCATATCCGGTCGTGCTCGGTCATGAAGGCTCCGGAATTGTTGAAAAAGTCGGGGAAAATGTCTCAACGGTTAAACAAGGCGATCACGTAGTATTAGGCTTTGCTTACTGCAATACTTGCGACAACTGTTTGGAAGGCAATGCGGGCGGATGCGAAAACATGATCCCGCTTAACTTCGGCGGCAAAAACCAATCCGGTGTCACACCACTCACTACTGAGGATAATCAAGATGTATCGCTCTTCTTTGGTCAATCTTCCTTCGCCACATACACTACAGTAGCTGAAAATAATGTCGTGAAAGTAGACAAAGATGTTGATTTGCGCTATTTAGGACCATTCGGCTGTGGTATTATGACCGGCAGCGGTACAGTATTGAATTCCATCAAACCTGAACCAGGGAATGGTCTTGTTGTTTTCGGTACAGGCGCTGTAGGGTTAAGCGGTATGCTGGCCGCAAAAATCGCCGGCTGTTATCCAATTATCGCAGTGGATATTCACGACAGCCGTCTGGAGCTTGCAAAAGAGCTTGGCGCAACACATACGATCAACTCCAAAAATGAAAATCCAGTCGAAAGAATCAAGGAAATCACAGGAAAAGGCGCCCACTACTCGTTCGAAACGACAGGTGTTCCGGAAGTTACATTGGCTGCACTGCGCTGTTTACGCGTCAAAGGCACATGTGCAACAGTGGCAGTCGGCAAACGTGACTTAACGTTCAACGTATTCAATGACATTGTGGCGAATGCATTAACATTGCAAGGTGTTATCGAAGGCGATGCAGTACCGCAATTAATCATCCCTAAACTTGTGACATTCTATAAAAACGGTCAATTCCCGATCGAGAAATTAGTGAAGTTTTACGAGCTCGAAGATGTAGCACAGGCGTTTACCGATTCAGCAAACGGATCTGCAATCAAGCCTATTTTAATCATCGACAAAGAGTACAAGGCATAGAAAAGACGGGGGAGATAACCTTCTCCCCATTTAAAGTAAGCAACTTCCTCAGCTGAATTTTATTAAGGCCTAGTTTAGTTACGATAAATAGTTATGTATATATAATTGGGTGAAAATGAAAAGTTATATCCAATCCTAAATGATTGATTGTGCTGCTGAATTTGAGGCGGGAGATAATGCTGGATTTGAGGATTAGAAGTGAAAGTGAGGATTATTTGGTTTCAATTGAGGATGATATGATACGAAAGAGGATTAAGAAAAAGCGATTGACGATTATCCTGCGAAGAGCGAGGATTGTATTTTTTCAAGCCAGCCGACGGAACGCTTTATACATGAAAGTGAGCATAATATGAATGAAGATATCCCCCTTTCTTCCATGCCTATGCCCACTACAAAAATTGACCCCAGCCTAAATAGGATTTAAAGGAATTTCGCATAAAAGTTTGCACTCGACCGATGAATAGACGGAGAAATTCCGCCTAATGAGAAAATTACATATAAATCAGCCTAATTAGACGGAAAAATTCCGCTTATTGATCCGAAAAACGCAAAAATGGAGAATTTTCCTTCACATAACCGGAAAAATTCCCCTTATTTCCCCCAAAAAAGACCCCGCTCCGTAAATAACCGGAAAATCTCCGCTTATTACTTTCTCTCATTGTTTATTTAAGGGCCGGAATTCCCGTTAAAAAAAATGTAAAGTTTAGCCGATGCTAGAGTACTATTATAAAAAGACAGCAAAAAGCAAAACCTTTTCCATCACTAATAAATCCTCAATACATATGGTCCGCCCCCACTTTCAAAAGACCGATGACTTCAAAATTCCCGAGAAAAATAATGAAGCTAAAAATCCGCATTGTTACAAAATGGCCAAATCAAACCGGTTTATCTCGCTAATCGCTTCTATTTTTTCATTCCATCTCCAGCATATTCCTCAATATATTCCTCGTAATCCAGCACCTCGATGACATTCGACCAGTTAAGCACTGTACCCACAAAATCACGAATATCCAACCCCGGAAATTCATACACACTATCATCGTTAACCGTTGCTGTAGCATCTTCAATAAACGTAACTTCATATCCTCTGTCGTATGCAGCAATAGCCGTAAATTGAGGACAGTATTCTGTATTGAAGCCAGTTATAAAAATATGAGTAACACCAATAGATTGTAATAGTTCGTCCAAATTTGTCTTGAAAAATGCACTCGGGGTACTTTTCTCGATAACATGATCAGCATAACCTTTCAAATCTGAATCAAGCTTGCTCCCCTCAGTTCCAATAGCTATAGCGCTTTCCTCATTCTCTTCCATATGACGCATAAAAATGACTGGCTGTTCATTGCGCTTAAAATCCTTGATAAGATTTTGGACATTTTCTTTTTCTTGACTGAAATCCCCCATTTGAAGAAATCCATTTTGGAAATCAATAACTAATAAAGCTTTCACACTACCACCCCATC
Organism: Solibacillus silvestris; assembly: GCF_051967575.1. Taxonomy (NCBI): domain Bacteria; kingdom Bacillati; phylum Bacillota; class Bacilli; order Caryophanales; family Caryophanaceae; genus Solibacillus; species Solibacillus silvestris. The sequence goes on along the minus strand of NZ_JBQCJW010000009.1, from coordinate 6,828 downwards.
AACATATAATCACTTTCATTGTCTACCAGGTTATTAAGCCGAAATTACCATCGGAACTCGCCTCCAGCTATCAATTTAAACACAAATTCAAACCGGCATTGGATATTACTAAATTACTCCTTATGCCATCTCCAAATTTACCATAATATTACCAACCAAAGAATGCTTCTCTATTCAATCGTATCCAATAAATCGACTTCCACTTTTTCAGTATCCTTCCACTCGTAAAATCTTTCTAAATGCCATTTATTTTTCAGCCTGACATAATCGTTGTCTTCAATCCAATTATGCAAGTCATTATACGCATCCACTATTTTGCTGTTTGGACCTGTATGTTTCAGAACAGCATATCTTTGTGGCGGTATAGTCAAGATCACCATATCGTTCGGAATATTCTCATATTCTTTTACTTCAACACCGATCCAGTAGCCATCCTCGTCAGGCGTTTGATTTTCTACAACAAATGCGCCAATTTGTATATTCGGATTAACTGCCTGTTTAATTTCACTTATGCGCTCGGTTAGCATTAGCGATGCTTTAGGTATTTCAACTAAATATTGATTGCCCGGGCACAGAACACGAAAACCAACCAGTTTCAATTCACCAAGCTCTTTAATCGTCTTATTCCGGATTATTATATCCGCCATTTTCCTTCCCCCTTTCGAATAGTTACAATTTCTATATAGCGAAGTCAAATACCTTTCATTTAAATAAAGCATCCCCGCCAGTCGGCATTTCGCACAAAATAAAAGGAATCCATTTCGAAAAAGATCGGTCAACATGGATTCCTATTTTGCATTTTATTTTTGCCTTCATAAAAACTCTTTAAGTATTTTCTATTTATGTCGCTCTGCAATCACGCTTTACCGTGAAATAGAATTAAAACGCTGTTAAACTTGTACGTGCATCATTTTCATCTGTTAAGTAATCTATATTTTCGAATCCGCATTTTAACGCATTTTTATATAAATACTCGATTGCACTTTGATCCTTGCAATAAATTGTTGTGTAACTGCTATCTACAACCAAAAAAACCAATTCACAATTACTTATCAGGAAATCCTCATATGTCTCAATATGCGAGAATTCTTTACCTTTTGGGTATGCTTTTAAATCGGCGAATATAATGTAATACTCATTGTTTTCTAATAGATTTTTTAGTGCTGCTCCCTCAATGACTTCCTTATCAAACGTGAAAAGGTCTTCAGCTAATTGATTATTTACTACTTTATACGACTCGCCGCCACCAATACACCAGTTAAAAGCAGAAATGTCTATTGGCTTTAGCAATTTTCCAAGCAACTTCCCATATTTATTTGGCATTTCGAAGGTCAAACCTCTCTTCATCAATTTCACCTCCTTAAGATGAATGGATATATCCTATTTCAGTGCCTTGTTTTTATTTCTTTTTAAAAAAAGCGCAATTTTGCCCGTCTTTGGACAAATAATAGAGCAGGTTTTAATTGATCACTCATCTTTTTATTTTTGCGTATTTTCAATAATTTTGAGAGAATCTTGATTTTTTGTTGCTAAACTCCATTTATTAAGATGAAAAGGAGTCATCAAATATGAATGATGAATATATTTTGCAAACGAAACAGTTAACAAAGAAATACAGAAGATCCACTATTATAAATGCTGCCTCAATCAATGTAAGGAAGAACACCGTTTATGGTCTTTTAGGGCCAAATGGGGCTGGAAAATCCACTATGCTTAAAATTATATCCGGTCTGCTGAAGTCAACATCCGGAGAAGTAATTTTCAACGGAAATCAGTGGGCTCGAAAGGATTTAGCACATATTGGTTCTTTAATCGAGAACGCTCCACTATATGGTAATTTAACAGCAAAGGAAAATCTAGAAGTCATCAATACAATTCTCGGGTTGCCAAAAGAGCGCATCCAGGAGGTCCTTCAAATTGTCGGCTTGACAAATACGGGAAGTAAAAGGGTAATGAACTTTTCAATGGGGATGAAACAGCGTCTTGGCATTGCCCTTGCTATCCTGAACCGCCCAAAGCTATTAATTCTAGATGAGCCCACTAATGGGTTGGATCCTATTGGAATACAAGAATTAAGGGAATTGATTGCTTCTTTTCCGCAGCAGGGCATGACAGTCCTTTTATCGAGCCACTTGTTATCGGAAGTTGAACATATAGCTGACGATATCGGGATTATAAGTGACGGGATACTTGGTTATGAAGGGAAATATCACTCTAACGAAAATTTGGAGACGCTTTTCACCGATGTTGTCCGAAAGAATAGAGCCCAATAGGAGGTGACCGCATGTATTTATACTTGAAATCAGAAATCATCAAAATAAGAAGAACAAAAATAGGAAAGATGCTATTGATCATTCCATTCATATGCGCCTTTCTTGCACTTGGCTTTAACTTTCTGAGCGGTGATCCACAGGTTATAAGTCTCAGTCCAGAAACTATCATCAACCATTGGGGGATATTGTGGCTTTCTGTATTGATTGCTCTTATGGCAGGGCTCCTGAATAATCTGGAAAAAAAATCAACCAATTTCAAAACGATCATCGGCTTACCGATCAACCTTCAAAAAAAGGAATTGAGCAGAGTTTTATTAGTAATCGGCTTTGTTGCGCTAGGTTCTCTTTTATTAATTGTTGCTATAAGTGTGGCTAGTTTGCTGATCGGCACAAATCCATATTTGGCTTCCGTCTCCTTTTGTATTTTGACAGTTGTCTTAATGTTTGTTGTTTCGCTTTGGCAAGTCCCATTTTGTTTATGGCTTTCAAGAAAAACGAATTTCTTCATCACTTTATTATTAAACAGCATGCTTAACCTGAATTTAGGTACACTTTTTGCTCCTACGGAAGATTGGTGGCTCATTCCTTATAGCTGGCATTTAAGAGTGCAAATGCCTTTAACCAAACTGCACTCCAATGGAATACCTTTGCCACAAGACGATGAACTTCTTAGTTACTCGGTCATTCCGATTGCCTTTATATTAAGCGTTCTGTTTTTCAGTGTGCTTACTATAATGGTGGTTAGGTCGTTTAATAAAATAGAGGTGAAATAATGCTGCAGTTTTATCGGTGTTTGCTTAGCGAGTTTAAAAAGAGAAAGCGAAGTTTATTCCTGTTATTGCACTTAAGCATCCCCTTAATTTTACCTTGTACTTTCGTGATGTACTTGCTGTCCAGAAATAATTCGATCAGTTCAGAAGCAAGCTACATCATTTTCTTTGAATTAATTGGAGTCGGTACACCGGTCATTACTTCCATTATTTGTGGAATTGTGGCCGATTCTGAAAATGAGGCAGGCCATTTTCAAAATATGATCGGGATAATTCAAAGCAAAACTATGCCATTCATAAGCCAAACAACAATGATGATTTTTTCTTATAGTGCTGCATTATTTTCAATGATATTAATCTATTCCTTGGCACTGAAGTTTTTAATTGGCGAGAATGAAGTTCATTTTACCCTCTATTTTTTAACAGGTATAATTTTCATAGTGGCTTCGATATTTCAATATTTCTTCTATCAAGTTATTGGTTATAAATATGGAATTGGTGTTTGCAGCATATTCGGATTCGGAGGATTGGTCATCGCTGCACTTTCCTTGACTTCAATTGGAGATAAAATATGGGGGTTCCTGCCCTGGGCATGGGCAAATCGATTCAGCGAACATTTGGCTCATTACTGGAAAATGCCTGATATAATGTTATTCAACAACCCCATGCTGGCAACTGGATTCCGCTTCTTCTTAATTTCTACAACAGGTATGATAGTATTAAGTAGCATTTGGATCAACAATTGGAGCGGAAGGAAAACAACCGATTAAATATAATTAAAGGATGATCGAAACATGGCAAATATATTGGCGATTGATGACGATGAGGCGATCTTAAGACTTATCAGGAAAATGCTGCAGATGAATAATCACGATGTTACCACTCTTTCAAGTATAAAGGATATTACAATAGAGGAAATTAACAAGTATAATCTGATTTTACTCGATGTCATGATGCCTGAAGAGGATGGCTTTAAAATTTGTGAGAAAATCAGACCTTCAATCGATGTACCGATCATCTTCATGACGGCCAAAAGCGATGAAATTTCCATTATTAAAGGCTTATCTGCTGGCGGCGATGATTATATCGTAAAGCCGTTTAGTATACATGAGGCGAATGCGCGAATCGAGGCCCATTTAAGACGGGAATCACGGCCAAAAAGAGGAACCAAAAGTGTGTTCATCGATGGTGATATCCTTATTGACTTGAATGCGAAAAAAGTGATTATCCAAGGGAAGGAAGTAAGCTTCACTAAGACCCAATACAGGATATGTGAACTGCTTGCTTTACATAAAGGGAAGATTTTCTCTAAAGAAGATATTTATGAATCCGTCTACCCGATAGAAAGTGATTCCCAAATTTCGACTATCGTTGAACATATTAGTGTCATAAGGAAAAAGTATGCCCAATTTAACTTGGCCCCCATCAATACAGTTTGGGGTGTAGGATATATATGGGAATAAACAATACATTTTCGGCTTATTTTGTTAAATCGATTGTAAAATTAGGCTTTGCAGGTTTGCTTGCAATTATGGTCAACATCGGGTTTGCAGTATGGGGGATTAATCACAACCTTTTGCTTCCGGCAAACGAGCCGATAAAAAAGGCTGAAAAAATCCAAAGTGAAGTTGTAAATGCGGAGTATATCGATTCCAGCATCATCCCTCCTGAACTGGATTACGCCATTTTCAATAAAAAAACAAGTGAAATGATAAAGAGTAATTTGAGCGAAAGGAACAAAGAAAAAGCAAAAGAAGCCTTTCAGAAACCTGGCAAGGGCAAAATGGATTCATTTATAAAGTATGACAGTGAAAATGAAACGATTTTGATCTATTATAACTTGAAAATCCAGTTCGCGAACGGGGAATTAAGAAAGGCCTTTCCTAACCCCGGTGTATGGCTAACGATCCTTTCCATTCTAATTTACAGCATTTATTTAGTATGGAGTATTAGGGGCTTCTCGAAAACCATTATTGAAGAAAACGAAAAGCTCATTAAAGTGGCTCGAAAAATAGAAGAAAAAGATTTAACTATCGAGTTTCCGCAAATCCGGTTCAATGAGTATAAAGATGCAATGGGCGCGATGGAAAGTTTATCGGAAGCACTGGCTAAATCCATTCAGAAGGAAATTGAGGTTAATAACTCAAAGACCGAACAAATCAGTTATTTAATACATGATATAAAGATTCCACTTACCGTGATAAAAGGGAATATAGAACTGCTGGAAGTAATGGCAGCCGATGACATGAAGGAAAACTTCAGTGACATTATGAATTCCATATATCAGGTGGAACGATATATTCAGGAAGTTATCGATATCAATTTAAACAACAAGCGAATGAACACGAAAAAGGAAGAAGTGGCTGTCAATGATTTTTTGCAGCAGCTGGAAGCCGAAATAAGCAGTCTTAGCAATAATATAATCGTCGGGAACTTCACAGACAACGGAACTACCTTATTTATAGATACAATTCTGCTCACTCGTGCGATCAACAATATCATACTGAACGGAATTGAAAGAACACCAAAGGATGAAAAAGTACAATTGCTTGTTAAGGAAGATAAAGATTTTATTCAATTCATTGTCATTGATCAGGGACCCGGTTTTTCAGAGGAAGCCCTAAAAAAGGGAACTGAACTTTTCTATACCGAAAACTATGGACGGACGAACAACAGCCATTATGGATTGGGGTTAACGTTCACTGAAAAAGTAATCCAGCAGCATAATGGAAAGATGAAACTTAGCAATAATGCGGGTCACTCCGGGGAAGTGCTAGTGGAATTGCCGAGACTGGGACGGTATTCATAAAAAGGCTGCTAAATCACTTGTATAAATACGAAGACAGCACACATGATTAATTTTCCTGAGCTTGTACAATACGATACTCGACAATCTGGTCCGGCTGCTGAAAAGGTATATTTACTTTTCAAGAATTGCACCAGATTGTTGAATACATCTCTTTTCATTTATCTTTCGGAAGAATCCCATTCGTAACCTTTTGTAGCATTTTGTTCAATATGCTTACGCAAAAATATAGAACAAAACAGACGACTGCAAAAGAAATTATGTACTTAAGGACTGAATTTGAAAATTGCCCTGCAATCCAATTCCCACCATAGTATACAAAAATAAAGGCCGCAATAATTGCAATAAGATAGGAGATCCCAACGCCTAAAACTTGAATCTTCGTTAGTTTTTTCAAGGTTCCCCTGTTTCTGAAAATATTATTAGCGATCAACAAAAAGGATAAAGCTATCATTAAAATGTCTTTCATATAAACCCTCCCAGCAACTTTACTATAACATAAATTCCCCCTCCGGATTTATATAAGCCAAAGGGGGAATCAAGCAGTACGGCGGAATTGTTTTATACACCGCACTGCCCTGTCTTAATGAATACAGACGATTTGCATTAATTAAATGCCGTTAGCTCTTCTGTTGCTGAACTTAAAAATTCCTTTTCAAATTTAATATAGTAGGCATCATCTATTCTCGTATTCATTATTCCATCAATCAATGATACTGATTGGACTGCCCCCTCTGTTAGGATAGATGTCGTACCGAGCTAACGTGATATGATTAAGTAAAATACACGGAGGTCGAGACGAATGGAACGAAAAAGAAATCGCGTACGCTACACAGCTGCGCAGAAACAAGCGGTTGTGGAGCGCATGATGCCGCCGCAAAATGAAGCAGTACCAAATCTGAGTAACCCCCTCTGTTAGGATAGATGTCGTACCGAGCTAACGTGATATGATTAAGTAAAATACACGGAGGTCGAGACG